>NZ_JBPYDC010000032.1:0-25416 GCF_051847575.1 Psychrobacter sp. 1U2 | reverse complement strand
TTCCCTAAAGAGCCGTTCAAGACTAGGACGTTGATAGGCAGGGTGTGGAAGCACAGCGATGTGTGTAGCTAACCTGTACTAATTGCTCGTTTGGCTTGACCATACAACACCCAAGTGGTTTGTATCAAGCATTATATCGATATCACCTTTATCCTTGATTCAGTTAGGATAAGTGATACTTAAGTCATTAAGTAAAACAAACACAGACTCATATCTAACCCCCTTTGCTGACGACAATAGCACGATGGCACCACCTGATCCCTTCCCGAACTCAGAAGTGAAACATCGTTGCGCCAATGGTAGTGTGGCTCCGGCCATGTGAGAGTAGGTCATCGTCAGCTCTCTATTCCTGAAAAGCCCCAACATACTAAAGTATGTTGGGGCTTTTCTTTGTTTGCTATTCTTTTATTTTTACACTAAAAACCCATCACTAAACAAAGTGATGGGTTTATGGTTTTAGTCAGACTGTGACAACGGGTTAACCCACTACTCTGCAGTAGGCTTGCTAAAAACCTCTTTTAAGCTAGTAGGCTCTTTACGCTTAGCTTCATTATGCTCGTGCCGAGCCTTAGAAGAAGCTTGGTAAGCACGCAGTCGAGAATGTTGTAGTGTACCTATAGGACGATTCTCTTCTAGACAGCGAAAAGTGGTAAAGCTGACATCTTCTATCGCTGAAAGGTTGCCATCGTCTGGAACGTCTTGGCATGGTATGGTCAAAGTCGCTACGGTAACAAACGGCGCATCAGATTCTTTCCATTCTTTGGTCAGCTGTTCAATAGGCTGTTTTTTGGTGTTTCGGCAAAGTTGAACTTGTACTTCAAACTGATAATCGTGTTCTCTGATCTCTTCAATGATAGCAGGACGAATCGCTTCATCTTCGGTGAATAGATGAATCTTGTCACGCTTAATCTTTTTCATCGAGGCTTTTGTAGGAGTAACTCTAACTTTGGCCATGTAGCCGCCATGACGAAATGCGCCTTGTGAGAAGTAGTCATATAACCAAGCATTCTTGGGAGGGATAGTGGCGAGCTTTCTAAAGGCATTGAGTGAACGTAAACCTTCGACATCAGGGAACTCTTTGCCGTATTTGGTCAACCAATGAAAGACAAATTTACCTTTACCTAGTAGCCCATCGCCTAGATAACCATTTATACCAAAGTTTAATTTTGAGAGATAAGCGTAGTCTTCTATGCTGTTAGTAAAAAAGATAGGGCCATTGACCAAGGCATAATCAAAAGTGGTGCTATCTTCCTCGCCCGGTGCTAGTTTCTTACCGGGAACGTCAAATATTTTGATAGCTAGTCCTTGTCCTAACCCAAGTCTTCTATCTGGGCTGACGGCAGCGGCTGCATTAGAGAAGCGAATGACGGCATCATGAACACCTGCTTTGGCATATAGTCCTTGAGCGTATTCTTTAGGAAGATTGTCTAATACTTCAAACTTAGCTTTTAATCCGCAGTAGCTCTTGGCATGGACGGCACGAGTATGATGATTGATATCGTTTAAGTCTTTGCTTTTCTTGACATAAAGACGGATATCTTCGGTGATGGTATCAATGACTTTATTATCTTTTTCACTCAAGGTGATATATTTTGGGTCGTATTTTACGTATTTGGGTTTGAATAGCTTTTTTAGCATCATGGTTCTCTTGTATTAATAAACTAGAATTTAGATTCTTGATTATTTTACAAAAGTTTGCTGTTAGTTATTGAAGATAAATAGGAGTGATGTGTTAATGGACTTACATTAATATATTTATAATATGCTAGAACAAATCCCCAACCTCAACTGTATCCTCAAAATCAAATCCTAACTGCTCCCCTTTACGCTGTCGCATTTGCTCAATGCGCTGCTTACGCCCTACGATCAACCTTAATACTTCTCTACGCTGCTCAGCACTCATACTTAGCCACAGTTGACGTTCCCTGCGACTGCGTAAACAGCCGAAGCAATAGCCTTTTTTATTACTGGTGCAAACGCCAATACAAGGATTATCGATGTCAAACAGTTCAATCTGTTGGCTCATGACGTCTCCTTGTCTTATTGTGTTCGGTTAAAATAGATATTTCGATAAAATATTTGCGCTCATATAAATTGACTATATATCAGCGTTTTTAGCACTATTAACCATATAATACTGGTGTTATGCTCGTTACTCGTTATTTTTACAGTATACCGAATGTCAAAGATGAGATTGCATATGAATATTGTGTACGTCCATGGCTTAGATAGCGATGCCAATTCTAATAAAGGGCTATTATTAGAAAGTTATTGCCAAGAAAATTATCCAAATATTAAAGTTCATCGTCCTGATTTAAATCAAGCGCCTGAGGAAGTTTTTAGCTATTTAACGGGATTAGTCACTGAATTGAGGCAAGAAGCCAAAGCCGTATTGATTGGTAGTTCGTTAGGTGGGTATTTTTCAACGTTAGTGAGTAATCATACTGGCTGCGGTGCATTATTATTGAATCCAAGCACTCAGCCTCATATCACCTTGCAGCGCTTTAAAAACGATGTCAGTCAAAATAATTTAACATCGAGCAGTGACGATGACAGTAACACGATACTTTATACCACGACTGGTGGCTGGGCTATCACCAAGACCGATTTACTGTGGTTTGCTGAACATCACTTATTATCTATCGCTAACCCGAGCAAAGTGGTAGCGTTAATCAAAGAGGGTGATGAGTTACTCAATGCCAGCTTTTCAGCCAAGTTTTATAGCGAGCAAGGGTCTAGGGTTATTCTACAAAAAGGTGGCGACCATCGTTTCAGTGACTTCGCTGAGCATTTGCCAGAAGTTATGGGATTAGTACAGCAGTTATCGAGTTAGTGGAGTAGCTTGGCTGATGAAAATACTAAAAGTGTTGAAAAATTAGCGTTAAGTTCTCAAATGCAACTAATAGAACTAAACGACATTATCTGACGCAAAGGCATAACTATCGGCCTTTAGCACGTTATTTTTGGTTATAATGGTTCAATAGAATTTATAGTTCGTAGATATTAAGGAAAGCATTTGTGAGTCAATATAATGCGCAATCGTTAGAAGTTCTAGAAGGGCTGGAGCCAGTCCGTCGTCGTCCGGGTATGTACACTGATACCACGCGCCCCAATCATTTGGCGCAAGAAGTTATTGATAACTCGGTCGATGAAGCGCTTGCTGGTTATGCCAAAACGATCAAAGTGCAGCTGCATGAAGATGGCTCGCTATCTGTAGAAGATGACGGGCGCGGGATGCCGACCGATATCCATCCTGAGTTTGGCCAGACAGGTATCGAGCTGATCTTAACGCGTCTGCATGCCGGTGGTAAATTCTCGACTTCTAACTATCAAGTATCAGGCGGTCTGCACGGCGTTGGTATCTCAGTCGTCAATGCGCTATCGACGCGTGTCGAAGTCACTGTTTGGCGCGATGGTACTCAGTTTGATATGGCACTAGAGCACGGCGCGCCTGTAACGCCTTTGAGCGAATCAGTCAGCTCTAATAAACGCAAACGTGGTACTAAAGTGCGTTTTTGGGTCGATGGGAGTTTTTTTGATACGCCCAAATTCAATGTTAAACAGCTTAAGCATAATCTAAAAGCTAAAGCAGTACTGGCAGCGGGTTTGACTATCGAATTTACCGATAGTATCAACGATGAAAAAGTCGTCTGGCAGTTTACCGATGGCGTTGTTGAGTATCTCGCTGAGCAGCTCGATGGTCTTGAGACGCTGCCAGGTGTGCCTTTTTATTATAATCATGATGCCGCGGAAGGCGAGCGTGCAGGGATTACCTTTGCACTATCTTGGTTGCCTGAAGGCGGTAATCCGGTTCAAGAAAGCTATGTAAACTTGATTCCCACTGCGCAAGGCGGCACGCACGTCAATGGACTACGTACAGGTATCTTAGAGGCGCTGCGTGAGTTCTGTGATATTCATAACCTATTACCACGGAACGTCAAGCTGACGGGCGAAGATGTTTGGGATGGGATAAATTATATCTTATCCTTACGCTTCTCTGAGCCGCAGTTCTCAGGACAGACTAAAGAGCGTCTATCCAGCCGCGAGGCGGCAGGTGCGGTGCAAGCGTTAGCTAAAGATGCGTTTAGTCTCTGGCTCAATCAGCATGCCGATATAGGGGCGCAAATTGCAGAGCTGGCGATTAATAAAGCCGGTCGCCGCCTCAAGTCCGCCAAAAAAGTGGCGCGTAAGAAGATTACTCAAGGCCCAGCTTTGCCTGGTAAGCTTGCCGACTGTCGTGGTGATTTACGTGATGGCGCCGAGCTGTTTTTAGTAGAAGGGGATTCGGCTGGTGGTAGCGCCAAGCAAGCACGTGATCGTCATTATCAAGCGATATTGCCATTACGCGGCAAAATATTGAATACGTGGGAAGTGTCTTCCGATACGGTTTTATCAAGTCAAGAAATCCATGATATTGCCATTGCTATCGGTGTCGATCCGGCCTCTGATGATCTCTCTGAGCTGCGCTATGATAAGATCTGTATCTTAGCCGATGCCGACTCTGATGGTCTGCATATTGCTACCCTCATTTGTGCTTTATTCGTCAAACACTTCCCTGCCTTAGTTGATGCCGGTCATTTATTTGTCGCGATGCCGCCTTTGTATCGGGTCGATATCGGCAAAGAGGTGCATTATGCGCTAGATGAGGGCGAGCTGGAGCATATATTATCAAAAGTTCCTGGTAATAAAAAAGCGCAGATTACTCGCTTCAAGGGTCTGGGCGAGATGAGTGCAGAGCAGCTACGCGAAACGACGATGAACCGCGATACCCGCCGTCTGGTGCAGCTCGATATGGATGATATGATGCTGACCAATAGCGTTATGGATATGCTATTAGCCAAAAAACGCGCTTCTGACCGTAAGTCTTGGCTTGAGAATAAAGGTAACTTAGCGGATATTGCGCTATAGGCTAACGCTTCTAAATGTACTTTATTAAGGAATAACTTGTTAAGAGTTATTCCTTTTTTCTTGCTAAAAAAATCTGTGCAAACGGTATAAATAAAGCAGAGTATAAATAATAAGCTAGTCCGCTCAGGTTAGTGCTATGATGGGGTACTTCTTATTCTGTCGTACTATTATGTCCTTAAAATCAAAAACTAGCACCACTGCTAAACCTACTCCAAACAGACGCTCCAAAGTATTGCCTGAGCTCAATAAAAAAGATTTAGGCGACTTAATTCCTAAGCGCGGCGGTAAGCTTGCTCCTACGATAAGCCGCTTACTAATGAAGTCTGCTGGCTGGAAAACAGTAGGCACTATCCCTAATATCTCACAGGCAGTGGTCTTAGCCGTTCCTCATACATCCAATATCGATGGGTTATATGCGCTGCCTTGCTTATTTGCACTGGATCTCAAAATCAGCATTATGGGCAAACATACGCTGTTTAAAATACCGGTGTTGGCGCAATTAATACGCTGGCTTGGCATCATACCTATTAACCGCGAAGCCAAGGGCTCAGTATTGCAAGCGAGTATCGAAAAATTTAAAAATAATAAGACCTTGTTTTTGGGTTTAGCGCCTGAAGGGACGCGTAAATATACTGAAAACTGGAAAACTGGATTTTATTACTTGGCAGTGGGCGCTGATGTACCTATTTTGCCAGTGGCATTAGATTATAATACTAAAGAAGTGCGCTTTTTAGATCCTGTCTATCCAACAGGTGATATCGAAGAGGATTTGCCAAAGATCTATGCGCAGTACGGCGGGGTAATGCCTTATCATCCTGAGCGACTCTCGCAGCCGCTACAAGATGTTAATAAAGACTTCAAAGGGTGCAGACAGGATTAGAAATTAGGTTGACCGTTTGAGGCGCTAACGCCGCCATCGACAGGCAAGTTAACCCCCGTAATCATCTCCGCATCTTCACTAGCTAAGAAGGTAATAGCCGCAGCGATATCTTCAGGAGTGACAAAGCGTCCTAAAGGGCAGCGCGTTAAAAACTTATCGACCTTCTCTTGATCTTCTCGCATGTCTTTGGTCATACTAGTCTTAGTCGCGGTAGGGTTGACCGCATTAACGCGCACACCGTCCGGACCATGATCCATTGCTAACGTACGCGTCATGTTAGTAACGCCCGCTTTAGCAGCGTTGTAAGCAGCCATGTTCCAGTCACCGCCGATACCTGAGAGCGATGAGACGTTAACGATATTGCCTTTTGTCTTGATCAGATGCGGCATCGCAGCCTGACAGACATAAAAAGTACCATTCAAATTAACATCAATGGCTGAGCGCCAGTCCTCGCCAGATAAGTCTGTTATTTTGCCTTGCATACCTTTACCTGCGTTATTGACGACGATATCGAGCTTCTCAAACCTATCTATCACTCGTTTTATCATTTCTTGCACTTGGCTTTGTACACTGATATCACAGGTGATCGTCATATAGTTGTCAGTATGAATCCAAGTTTTGTCTTGTGGAAACTCTTTTGCGGTCTCCTCCAAAGTCTCGGAGGTACGTCCTACCAAAACGACAGTCGCGCCTTCATTAGCAAAACGCAGAGCAGTGGCGCGTCCCATACCTGAGCCCGCTCCAGTGACAATAACGGTTTTTTCTTTGAAACGTTTCATAATATCTAATCCCTGTTATGATATAAATTTTAGATAGGTATTCTCTGGTAGTGATATCTAGTACGGATAGTGATAAATCTACCATAGCCTTATGGCATTCTGATAACAAGCCGTAGTTATAAAAATGATACCAAATTGCTCAATCTGCTAGGCTATGACTTTACTATAGCCAGTTAAAAGTAACATCGATAGATCCACTACTCGACTGCCAATAGCATTAGAACCAGAAAAAAACAAAAGGCCTTCGCTTTGACACCTCTGAATCCCACACCTGAGCCGCATAATCAGCTGACACTATGGCTAGATAGCTACTTGCAAGTCCAAAAAGTGCCAGCAGATGAGCAAAGCGCCCATGATAAAAAGTCTACAAGACAACAGCTCTATCAGCTACCGCTAGGCCAACTTAGAGTACTGAGAATAGTGTTAGCTCCTTTAGTAGATAATACGAAAAATGATAATCAAACACAGATAGGCGTTACACGCTCAGCGGCTATAAGGTTTGCCTTAAAATGGAAAACCCGTCTGCTAAAACAAGACAAAAATAACCAGATTGATAGTGCTTATGTGCTGGTATTAGAAACACAACCTATAATAAATAATGATCATTCAGTCAAAACAAAAGACACTGGCCAAAACTTGACAGCTAAGATGATAAGCGCTGATAATCAGTATGCGATAGACTACCAGTCCGCCGATGCCAAAGACTCCGGCATAGGACTACAAATCTTTGATCAACAAGTTTGGCAGATGGCATTAGCCGCCTTGCAGACGCCAAATGATCTATGGCGACTCTTGCGCTATCATCAAACACTACTACAACAGTCATTGAGCAGTACTCAACTAAGTACTCCTCCTAGCTTCGAGTTTGAGCCGTACTTGCTTAATCAGTTCATGGATAGTCCAGCTATCTATGCGCAGGCGCTCACTATCGATAATGCCTTGATAAAGTACGGTATCCAAGATGAGCCAAATAGTACGTTAGTCGCTATGAGTCTGGCCCAAAGAAACAAAGAGAAGATCACAAAGCGGTTTTATGAGCAAATGAAGCAAGCGTCTGTCTTGTGGCATCAGCTCAGTGCGCAGATGCTCTCAGAGTCGCTAACAACCGCACAGTTACCGCTTTGGCAACGTCAGTTATTAGCAGAATCATTATTTTCGCGTCATGAGCTCATTCGTACTCTTTACCAGCATCCGGGTCGCAGTAATGAGCAGCAGCAAACCGGTTATGTGGTACATCAGCACTCTTATGAGAGTTTAGGTCAGCATTATGTGCTCATATTTTATGGTCAACAGCAAAACGGCAAACAAAGCCGCAAAGCGATAGCGCCAAACCTGGCTACAATAGCCAAAGACGTGTCGACGCGCCTACCTATCGCCGAGCTGCATCATGTTATCGTGTTAGGTGTAGAGTTTATAGTAGAGGCAGCGGATACGTTTATTGATATTGACCTATTTATTCAGCCAGTAACCGCGATGAGTGAAAAAGAGCGCCAACTGACTAGACAGTTACAACGCCTAAATAGTCAGCAGCAGCATAATCAAAAACGCGACGCGGTAGGAAATAAAGTGGGCTTAAATAAAAATGCAAAACCACTGCCAACTATAACCCTTAGTCTCAATATTCCCGCTACAAAAAACAAATCATAGATCTGAGCACCTCCACAACTACCACTATCCATACACATAAAAAAAGACAGCCTAAGCTGTCTTTTTTTTGTTAATAAATACACTGCTAGTAAAGCTTATTTATTGGTATCATCGGCAAGACCGCTACCAGGTAAGATTTCATTATCATTACCAGTGTTCAGCCCAGAGTCCATATCCTCTCTAGCAGGAACGATATTTACAGTGTCAGTATCAAGATTACTAGTATCTACAGTGTCCGTACGCAAGTCAGTCGTTGCAGTGCTTGGCGTAGCTGGCGTGTTTGTAGCAGTAGGCGTGTTATCGCGAACTGATTCTTTTACCTTTTCTTGCGTAGACTTGCTTGGCTCTATAGCTGATTTGGCTTTCGCTTCATCACGCTCTTTGTCCATTTTGTCTTGCATCTTGCGTAAGAAACGAGCTGCTGCTTCTTGACCACCAAGACCGAAAGACAATGCAAATGCTACGGCTACGGCACCTAAAGTTAGACCAAATGCTAGGTTAACAATAGAGTCAGCAATACCCATTGCTTTTAGACCCATGGCTAGTACTAAGCCCATGATCAATACACGCACGATATTGGCTAAGAACTGTGAACCTTGTTCTGAGCGCTCAACCACACCAGCGATGATATTGGCAAGCCAAAAGCCGATGAATAGAATGATCGCGCCTAAGATGATATTGGCACCGAAAGCGATAAACATCGTAATGATCGCTGAGATAGGCTCGAAACCTAGTAGATCAGCGGCTGCGACTGCAGCAAACAGCATCGCAAAGAATACGATGGCATAGCCGACTACATCAGAGATTCTCTTATCACCCATTGTCTCTTGCAGACCAACTTTAGCAGGTAAGCGGTTGATTTCAGTGTTCTCAAGCAAGCCTTTGATGATGTTTGCAACCATACGTACAACATAATAAGTCACAATCAAGATGGCTGCTGCCATAAAGATATTAGGCAGAGCTTCCATGATTTTATTGAGCATGTTAGTCGCAGGACGAGCGATAACTTCGATTTTTAGCGCGTTTAAGGCAGCGATAATCGTTGGGATGATCACTACTAAAAAGGCTAAAGAACCGGCAATATTAGGTAAGCTGTTTTCTTCGCTAAGACCAGCTTTAGAAGCCAGCTCTTGAACGTTAAAAGTAGACACAAGGTTAGTCACGATGCCGCGTACTACTTTGGCAATGATATAACCGACAACAAAGACTACACCCGCAATTAAAATATTCGGGATGAAGCTAAAGATCTTATCGACCATATTAGTCAATGGAGCAAATAAGCCATCAAGTTCTAACTGGCCTAGTACTATGGTTAGGACAATAAGTAAGATGAACCAATAAACCATATCAGCAATAGTGCTGCTCATAGGTTTGACGCCTGCTTGCGCACTCAAGCGCTCATCCATCGTAGTCTTTGATAGCGCAGTATTAAGCGCCGTGCGAGCCACAGTAGCCACGACCCAACCGATGATACCAATAGCAATAGCAGCGATAAGATTAGGAATAAAGGACAGCACTTGACCCACCATGTTGGCAAAGGGTGCTGAGATAGAATTTAAGTTAAGCGTATTTAGAGCGGCTGAAATAGCGATGATAAAGATAAACCAAAAAACAATCTTTGATATAATGCCTTCCAAGTCGTAAGATTTACCCGTAGAAGAGTCCATACGTTGATTTAAGTTTACTTTGGCCAGTACATTGCGTACTAAGGCGGCAATACCTAAAGCGACTAGCCAACCAATAATAAAAATCAAAATAGCCCCAATGATAGAGCCAATCGGCCCACCAAGATAACCATTAAAAGATGTAAACATTGGATTCATCTTATCCTCCTTTAATAATCATGTCTCGATAATGAGATAAATAGGGCGCACTCATTAAAAGATAACATCATTATTTATAAATAGTATTTTAATAAAATTATTTAATTATAAAACTGCAAAATAGAGCAGGTGATTATGAGAATGGCAGTCCATTGCACAATAAAAGTTCTGTTATTAAGCGTTAACCTGAAATTGCTAATGTAACTAATAATTTATACGCTAACTGACAACCTGATAAAAGGTCGTTAATAGCAATAAATAAAGATCGGTTTAAAAAATCTAAGCCATTTTCGGTAATCAGTGATTTATATAAAAATATGACTTTTAGTTACATATTCTTTAATCTGGTTAAGCTTAGCGGATATGATGTTTAGTTTAAAGATATAATGCTTTACTTAACGCTATAGTTGTGTGATAAGTTGTTATCACAGCTAGAATCGTTAACAAAAAACGTACATCTGATGATTAAATATTATCTTAAACCCGGTGGCAGGCGTAGTTACTAAAACCAAGATTTGTTATGATGACGAACCAATAACTTATTATTGCAACCCTATAATTTGAGAGTACTCTATGAAAAAAATCACTACCTTTACGATTGGTACGCTAGCTAGTGCCATGCTGCTGGTAACTGGCTGTAGTACCAATAATGGCAATCAAGAAACGTCAGCCGCGAGCGTGGCTGTGACCGAACAAAGCTCGCAAACTGAAAAAGTGGGTTATAGCTTGGGCTATATGATGGCAGAAGGTAATAAAGAAGCGGTTGCCGATCTTAACTTAGATACCTTTGAGCTAGGTTTCCGTGACGGCTACCAAGGTAATGACTCTGCTTTAACAGAAGAGCAGATGCAACAAGTGTTAATGGATTACCAAAAAGAGCAAGAAGAGAAGTTCGTCAATGATATGCAAGAAAAAGCCGCTGAGAACACCGCGAAGGGCGAAGCCTTTCTAGCGGAAAATGCGAAAAAAGAAGGCGTGAAAACGACTGATTCAGGTTTGCAGTACAAAGTACTGACCGCAGGTACCGGCAAATCGCCAAAAGCGACTGACGTCGTCGAAGTCAATTACGAAGGTAAATTGATCGATGGTACGGTATTTGATAGCTCTTATGAGCGCGGCGAGCCTATTGAGTTTCCGTTGAACCAAGTGATCGCTGGCTGGACCGAAGGCCTACAGCTAATGAAAGAAGGCGGCAAATACGAGTTTTATATCCCAAGCGATCTTGCTTATGGTGAAGCGGGCAATCAAGGTATAGAGCCTAACAGCACTTTGATCTTTACGGTTGAGCTACTATCTGTTAAATAATGAGGTCTATGGATCTTTAACAGACGCTAATGTTAACAGAAAAAGCTCTCATAATAATGAGAGCTTTTTTATTGCGCTAAAGTATGGTTTACAACGTCTTTTGGAAGACTTTAGAGTTGCGGCCATTATGGTACTGATCACGGCGCGGCTCAGGAAGATCACTGCTGTCGACCTCAGCGAAGCCCTGCTCAACGAACCAATGCGCGGTACGAGTTGTTAAGACAAATAGCTTATGCACCCCATGGCTACGCGCTTGTTGCTCTAAAAATGCCAGTAAATCAGCACCGCGACTACCGCTGCGATAATCAGGGTGGATAGCAACACAGGCGATTTCTGCTGAGCTCTCATCTATTGGGTTGAGAGCAGCACAGCCTAAAATCATCCCATCACGCTCAATGACACTGTAATTATCGATCTCTTGTTCGATACGTTCGCGCGAGCGGGCCACTAAGATGCCTTGTTCTTCAAGTGGCGTTAATAGCTCGATCAAGCCAACCACATCATCGATGTTCGCTCGGCGAATCTCTTCATAAGGGTCGTGACTAATTAGCGTGCCTGAACCGTCGCGTGTGAAGAGCTCCTCTAGCAGCGCGCCGTCTTTGGCATAAGAGATGATATGGGTGCGATGCACGCCTTGGCGGCAAGCGCTACTAGCGCAGTGCAAGAAGTAATTGATTTCATGATTGATATCGCGCTCACGCAAAAAGCGATCCACTTCGTTCGGAATCATCTCATGCAGCGGGCGACCATTATCTTGGATATCTGCTTCT
Source organism: Psychrobacter sp. 1U2 (assembly GCF_051847575.1). Classification (NCBI taxonomy): domain Bacteria; kingdom Pseudomonadati; phylum Pseudomonadota; class Gammaproteobacteria; order Moraxellales; family Moraxellaceae; genus Psychrobacter; species Psychrobacter sp. 1U2. The sequence goes on along the minus strand of NZ_JBPYDC010000032.1, from coordinate 13,304 downwards.
TCGCCTAAGAAGATTAGCTTATCGGCATTAAGAGCGACAGCGGCACTAAGCGCCACGTCTTCTGCTAATAGATTAAAGACTTCACCAGTAGCAGAGTAGCCCATAGAGCCCAAAATGACGATGTGATTATGTAGTAAGTTGTTCTTGATCGCATCGACATCTATCGAGCGTACTTCTCCGGTCATCTGATAATCAACACCATCGCGGATACCATAAGGGCGCGCGGTGACAAAGTTACCAGAAACCGCGTCAATGCGGGAGCCATACATCGGCGAGTTAGCAAGTCCCATCGATAGCTGCGCTTCAATCTGCAGGCGTATAGCGCCTACTGCTTGCAGAATACTTGGCATCGCTTCTCGCGGCGTCAGACGGATATCTTTATGCAGCGGCGAGGTGATATTGACTTCTTTTAGGTTGTCTTCAATCTGCGGCCTGGCTCCATGCACCAAGACCAGCTTGATACCTAAACTATGCAATAAAGCAAAGTCATGAATTAGCGTACTAAAATTTGGGTGCTTCACCGCTTCACCGCCGAACATGATCACGAACGTCTTGCCGCGATGCGTGTTGATGTAAGGGGCAGAGTTACGAAACCAATGAACATAGTCAGGGTTAATCTGGGGCATGGCGCTAGTAGTCATAATAGGAACAGTAATAGTAGGATAAATAGGAAGATTAAAGATTTACCATAGCAAAAAACCCCGTTATGAGCTATCTTTTTATTCAACTACTCTCGGCTCTTTATGAATGGTTATTGATATACATAACCTAAACACGGGGCTGATGTAGCTAGAATCGCTTTTTGCTATGCTAAGCGTTATTATTTGCCCATCTACTGTTTTTGCTATATCAACTAGGAAAGATAATCATTATGAAAAAAAGCAACCATTTTGCCAACCCATTTGCTGCTTGGGGCGGTCACCGTTTATTTCATGTTGTCGCTGGCACGCTCGTTGGCGCAATGGTCGTTACACAAGCCTCAGCTATGCTTCCCACTCCAGAGCCAGCGCTTGATAATAGCGCTGCTGCGCTACAAACAGCGGCTTTTAACTCTAATAACTCCTCTAGTGTCAACTCCAATGCACAGGCGGTAAATACTAAAATTACCGCCTCCCTCATCAGTGTCGATGCAAATGGTAATGAGGTCCTAGTCCCAGTCACCGCGGAGACTCGCCTGCAATCTGGTAATATCTTGGAGTATCAAGGCTACTTTACCAATACTAATGCTGATCGAGTGCGCAAAATGACCGTCACGATGAGTATTCCTGAGCAAGTTGAGCTGTTAGGCGGCGTCATGCCAGACTTCCCTTATGGCAGCGTCGATGGTAACTCTTTTGCTCGTATGCCGCTAAGAGGTAATGTCAATGGTCAAAGCCAAGAGATTCCATTAGGGTATTACAAAGCGGTGCGCTGGGACATCGAAGGGGTTGGGCTCAATGATACAGTGATGGTGCAGTACCGAGCCAAAGTAAAATAGTAATAGAATAAAAAAGTTAATAGCACAAAAAAGCACTGCCATCGATATTGGTGGTGCTTTTTTTATTGATTTTTTTAATCAAGCAGTAGCCCAGCCACTAGCTCAGTTCAATGCCTAAACTTACAGTAAGTTTAGCGTTAAGATTAATCATTTAGCGCAGCCAAAGACTTTACTGTAGCTTTGTATATTTGCTAGATGTCTTAGCGTTGATTAATTGTTTGATAGCGGGTATTTGCTCATTGGCAGCTCGCTCACCTGCCGCGATGAGCGCCCGGCGTTGACTACTATCTAATGAGCTTAAGTGACCAACATCTGGAATAATAACGATATCAGCACGATCTCGCTCAAGACGCATCTTGCTGCTACGGCTGATAGCTGAGCTATTAGAGCTCGCATTAGCGTTGACGAGAAAGCTGCTCTCTAACAGGCCCCAAAAGCCGCTCAACGAAGTGATAGTCGTTAAAGCAGTGTTGAAGCTATCCGCGCTTTTATGTTTAGTGTTAGGAGCAGTAACATCGACCGCGATAACAATATCCGCCCCCAAATCGCGGGCGCTATCGACAGGCACTAAGCTGACGACGCCGCCATCGATATATTTTTTGCCGACCTTTGCAGGGATACGCGGCGCAATAAAGATATTCGGCACGCTACTAGAGGCCTGTACCGCAAGTCCAGTATCCCCGGTAGTAAATACTGCTTTTTTTAGAGTATGCTTTTCAGCTGCAACCGCTGCAAATGTAATGGGCAAGTCTTCTATTGGCTGCTGCATCACTTGGGTATTAATAAAATCTCTGAGCTTGATACCCGCGATAATTCCCTGATTCGATAAAGTAAAATCTGTCAATTCGCTATCGGCGGTGGTTAGAGCTAAGCGCTCGAGCCTAGCTGGGGTATAACCACTGGCGTAAACACTACCGATAATACTACCCACGCTAGTACCGACTACGAAGGTAGGTTTGATGCCATTTTCCTCCAGCGCTTTAATAACGCCAACATGAGCAAAGCCTTTAGCACCGCCGCCACCTAATACCAGTGCCACGCTAGGGGCGGTGGGTGTGGGTGGCTGTGAATGGGCGGCTGACGTAAGGCTATTGCAGGCGCTAGCCAGTAAGCTTATAGTAGTGAGTAAGCTTATTTTTATCAATAAAGTCAGTGAGCACTGAAAGCGGTAAATTTTTATGATGTTGAGCATAGCAATCTCAAAAGTAGCAGTACTAAATAGCTTAGCATAATAAGGATGCTTGTCAGTTATAATAGTAGAACCAAGCCTATGACTCTAAAGATACTGAGTTAAAAAATTAAGTTAGGATTTTTGATGCCCCTCCCTGCGACTCAATCAATACCGCATCCGGTCAATAGCGAGCCGGCCTCAGCGCTAGATATGCCCGTTTCCGCATTAGCAGGCGTTGGCCCAAAAGTTGCTGAGCAATTGGCGCTGCTAGGTATCGTGCGTATCTTTGATCTGTTATTGCATCTGCCAAGAGACTACGAAGACCGGAGTCGCCAAGTGGCTATCAGTGACGTCGCACACGGACAAGCGGCGCTTATCACCGGCCGGGTAGTGCATATCGATAATAAACGCGGCGGCATGACCATCATCATCGATGATGGCACCGGAACTGTGGGTCTGCGCTTCTTCAAAGTCTATCGAGGACTGGCGCAAACGATGAGCTTAGGGACGCGGTTGCAGCTGTTCGGTGAAGTTAAGGTTAGCCGTTATGGTAAGCAGATTCATCATCCTGAATATCAGATCATCACCGATGGCGCGCCCATCACCGATATCGGCCTGCAGCCTATCTATCCGACGGTAAAGGGCTTACACCAAAACAAGCTGCGTACTTTGATTAAGCTTGCACTACAAACGGTGCGGAGCCAAGGTCTGCCGATGACGCTGTTTACTAGCGCTGATTTCGCCGTCGTCGCCGATTTGCCTTTAGCGCCGTTTGAACCTGCTAAAGCTATTGAACCAGATGTTGAGGATATCTTCTCGGCTCTCGCTCGCAGCGTGCCGGATAATAGTAGTGTTAATAAAGCTGCCCCTGCGCTTTATAATCATTCAGAAGCTTACCAGCTCGCCTCTGTCACTACTGACAATAATCAGCATCATAATGTCTATAATCTATCGATATTTGAAGCTTTGGTGCTACTGCATACACCGCCGACTTATACTGATGCTGACCAGCAATATAAGCTACTCACTCAGCTGACTGCTCGTACGCATGCTGCCTGTCAGCGTTTGATTATCGAAGAGCTGACCGCGCATCAGCTCAGTCTCTTATATCGTCGTCAACAATTGCATCAGTATAAAGCGCCAAAATGCATGACTCACAGTGCGCTTACTGACCAGCTGTTTGCTGCCTTGCCGTTTGAGTTAACTGGCGCGCAGCAAAGGGTGATGAAAGATATCACCGCTGATATGGCGACTTCTATTCCTATGCTCAGACTCGTGCAGGGCGATGTCGGCGCGGGCAAGACCTTGGTAGCGGCGGGCGCAGCGGGCTACGCGCTTGATAGCGGCTGGCAGGTAGCAGTAATGGCTCCGACGGAGATTTTAGCTGAGCAGCATTTGCTGAACTTTAAACAGTGGTTTGAGCCTTTAGGCATAGAGGTGGGCTGGCTGGCCGGTAAGCAAACGGCAAAGCAGCGCAGAGAATCCTTGGAAGCGGTAAGCGAGAATAGCGTACAAATCGTCGTTGGTACTCATGCACTGTTTCAAGATACGGTTGAGTTTGCCAAGTTAGGTTTAGTGATTATCGATGAGCAGCATCGTTTTGGGGTTGAGCAGCGGATGGCCTTGACCAATAAAGGTGTCGCGGGCAGCACCCCGCATCAGTTGATCATGACCGCAACCCCGATTCCGCGGACGCTGGCAATGAGTGTTTACGGCGACATGGATACCTCTATTATCGATGAGCTACCGCCCGGACGCACGCCGATTACTACCGTTACTATCGATCGCAATCGCCGAGATGAGGTGATCGAACGTATCGCGGCTAACTGTGCTCAGGGCAGACAAGCTTATTGGGTTTGCTCCTTAGTGGAAGAGTCTAGCGTGCTCGATGCGCAGGCGGCTGAAGCGACTTATGAAGATCTCAATGAGCGCTTAGATATTCGCATCGGGCTTGTGCATGGCAAGATGAAAGGCGTTGATAAACAAGCCATTATGCAGCAGTTTAAAGCAGGAAAGCTTGATTTATTGATTGCGACGACAGTCATCGAAGTCGGCGTTGATGTGCCGAATGCCTCCTTAATGGTGATTGAGAATGCCGAGCGTCTAGGCTTATCACAATTGCATCAGCTGCGCGGGCGCGTAGGACGCGGGTCCACCAAAAGCTACTGCGTGCTGCTGTATCAGACGCCACTATCAGAGACCGGCACTGAGCGGCTAAAGGTACTGCGCGATAGTACTGATGGCTTCGTGATTGCACAAAAAGACTTAGAGCTAAGGGGGCCAGGGGAGCTACTCGGTAAACGGCAAACCGGTAATATCGGCTACTATCTTGCGGATCTGATTCGTGATGAAGAGCTGTTTGCTATTGCCCAGCGTTTGGCTAAGCATCTAATCAGCGATTCTGCGCGTAAAGCCGATGTCAGCCAACTCATTCATCGCTGGATGCCTGAGGCCAGTCGCTACACAAATGCATAATAGATTCTTTGACCACGCAGCTTAAATAATGAACGCTCGCATCTTAGTAGCACACTATTATTAACATACCAAAAGTTATGCTCTAGAAAGACGACAATCTTTTATCTTTGAGAAGTTACAGTGCTACAAGGAAGTAGGGTTATGATAGCGAATGAGCAGAAAAGGTTTGCACAGAAGTCGTTTTGGCTAAATAGTTATGGACACTATGAGGCTAATCCACCGCTGACCGCTAATATCAAAGCGGATGTTTGTATCCTCGGAGGCGGCTTTACTGGTCTAAGCTGTGCCTATGAGTTTAAGAAAATAAACCCGAATGCCACAGTGGCGGTGCTGGAATCCAAGGTGATTGGCTACGGGGCCAGTGGGCGTAATGGCGGCTTTAGTATGAAGCTGTTTGGCCTTGAGCCTGAGGTCACGGTCATGCGCTGGGGGGAGCAAAAAACGATCGAGGCGCATCAGTATATGATGCAAGCGGTCAAGCATGTGCAGCAGCTAGTAGAGGAGCATGACTTTGACTCAGACTATCAGCATCCAGGCATGCTGCGTGTGGCCTATAGTGATAGGCAGCTTCAAAGGCTCGGCAGCAGCTACGAGCTGTTCCAAAAATTAGGCATCGATAGCGATATATCTTGGCGCGCTAAAGAGAAACTTGCCGACGAATTTAATACCGATAAGTTCCTCGCGGGGATTTATGAGAGTGAGACCGGTCTATTAAACCCAGCTAAACAAGTCCGAGAGCTCAAGAGAATCTGCCAAGAGCTTGGCGTACAAATCTATGAGACCACGCCTGCAATAGATATCCAAGAAGCGCGAACGATCACAATAGCTACCCCGAAAGGCAGAGTCACTAGTGACAAGCTCGTCATCGCGACCAACGGTTATTCTCATACCCTATCTGGTGTCAAACTCAAAAACCAACAACTTCCTATCTGGACGTATCAAATTATCACTGAACCGTTGACCTCTGCCCAGTGGCAGGCAGTCGGCTGGCAACGCAGACAAGCCTTTGAAGATAATAGGCACTTAGTACATTATTTTCGCCCAACGGTAGATGGGCGTATCACTATGGGCGGTGGCCGTATCGACGTCGCCTACGGCAGTAATATGGATAAAGATAGCAATAATAGCGCTTGGCAGCATTGTGAGGAGCATCTCAAATGGCTATATCCGCAGTTACAGGACATAAAAATAGCCTACAGGTGGGGCGGGCCGACGTCGGTCAATCTAGATATGACGCCGGAAATCGGCTACCTGAACTCTAATAAAATCATCTATAGCTGCGGCTGTATCGGTCATGGTGTGTCACTTACGCATCTCAATGGCAAGCTGATAGCTCAGTTATTAAGCGAACAAAGTAGCGATTTGACCGACTTTTGGATCGTGAACCGCAAAGCCATTCGTCTGCCAGGCGATATCATCAGTTGGTGTAGCGCAAAAGTCCTCAGTCAAGGGCTGGCTTTGGCAGACAAGTTCGATGAGCGTCATCTTTAAACTTCAGCTAAATTAAAAATACTATCAGCAAGAGCAAATTCTCAATGAGATTCAGTGACTTGCTCTCTTATCCTAGTACCAGAATATAGACGCGCAAGATACCCATACGCATTGACGCGCTGATGGGATAAGCTACAATGTTCAAAACTTATGCCTATTTTTTAGACTGTTTATAGCAGTTATCAGACGGATAGTCGCTAGATTTTTAGACGCTAGATTTTCGCTATTGCACTTATTTATAGAGACCGCTTATGAGTGACCTTCAAGACCCTAATGGCAAGCCAGTTGTTAATGATCAAAAGGCAACTGGCAACGCTGACTTACCACCTTATCGTCAACCTGAAGCCCCTAGCACTAACCATAAAATGCCACCTTGGCTGCTACCGGTCTTGGCGATTATGCTGGTGGTCGGCGTGCTGTTAGGAAGGTATTGGGGCACTAATGAGTCAGCAAGTGATGAGCAAGTAGCGACTAGCTCTGAAGCAGCTAGCAGTACCCCTGACATAGACAGCGTAGAGCAAGCGGTGCTTTCCGTAGAAACTGTGATGCCAAGCCAAGATAGCATCGGCAATAATTTGAGTAGCGAGGGCACCATTAGCCCTAAAGATACCGCTAATGTCAGCGCTAAGGTTAATGGAGTGGCGATAGAGCAAGTGCTAGTAGAAGAGGGTCAACAGGTCAAAGCCGGTCAAGTGCTAGCCGTATTCGATACCGATGCCGCCGAGCAGCAAATCCTGCAAGCCGAAGCAGAGGTCGCTGAAGCAGAGGCAACGCTCGCTAATGCCAGTGCTGATGCCGCTAGGGTATTGCCTTTGATCGATATCGACGCGATCAGTCGTCAAGAAGCGGATCGTTATCGCACCTCAGAGCTACAAGCAAGAGCGGCGCTACAAGCGTCGAAGGCGCGCCTGAGTAATCAAAAACTGAACCTAAATAACTCGCAAGTGATCGCGCCCGTCAGCGGTATTATCAGTCAAAAAATGGCGGAAGTCGGTATGGTATCGTCAGGCGAGCCGCTATTCACGATTATCAAAAATGGAGTTTTAGAGTGGCAAGCGGATATCGATCCCAAGCTTATCGGTGAGGTCACGGTGGGCACGCCGGTTAGAGTCAGCCTGCCGAATAACCAATCGGTAATGGGCAAGGTGAGCCGTATTGCGCCAACCGCTGATAACAACCGCCAAATTACCATCTATGCCAGTCTCAATAAAGATCCGGCGGCGCGCTCAGGTATGTATCAAACGGGCGAGTTCTTATTAGGTAGCGCTAGCGCGCAAACTATCCCGAACGCAGCCATCGTGAGCAACGACGGTTATGATTATGTCATGCTAGTCACAGATATAAAGACCCAAGAGGGCAAAACCCTTGGCCGTATTCAGCAGCAGCGCGTGACTTTAGGCGAGCGTCTCGGTGATAAAGTTGCGGTAACAGAGCCATTGCCTGCCGATAGTCAGCTGGTCAAGCAAGGCGGCAGTTTCCTCAATGATGGCGACCTAGTGCGGGTGGTGGATGATAATGCCAGTCAGCAAAATCAAGCAACGACTGACGCGGCGCAGGCACCTTTATGAATCTAAATGTCTCCGCTTATTCGATTAGAAATCCGCTAGTCGCTATTTTGCTATTTGTACTGCTGACCTTAGGCGGTATTTATGGTTTTATGCAAATGAAAGTCCAACAGTTTCCGGACATTGATTTGCCAGCCGTCGTAGTGACAGTCACCTTGCCCGGTGCGGCACCTTCGCAGTTAGAAAACGACATTGCCAAAAAGATTGAAAATAGAATTACCAGTATCGAGGGTATCAAGCATATTCGTACTACCTTACAAACGGGCGCGGCAACAATCGCTTCTGAGTTTGTACTCGAAAAAGACATTCAAGAAGCGGTCGACGATGTGCGCTCGGCAGTTGGTGAAGTCAGAGGCGATCTTCCGGCGGCGGCGAACGACCCGATTATCACCAAAGTCTCGACCGCTGGCTTCCCAGTGATTACCTACTCAGTCGCGGCTGATAATATGAGCGTGGAGGACTTGTCTTGGTTCGTTGATGACACCATTACTAAGCGTCTCTCTGACATTCCTGGTGTCAGTGAAGTTGGCCGTATCGGCGGACTTGAGCGCGAGATTACTGTCGCTGCTGACCCTATTGCCCTAAGTGGCTTACAGTTCTCCATCGTCCAGCTCTCGCAGCAGCTGGCCGGTATTCAGCAAGACAGCTCAGGCGGTGAGGCCGAAGTCGGTAACACCACGCAGACCATTCGCGTATTGGGTGCGGTGGATCGTGCAGATGCTTTGAATGATTTGCAAATCACCGTACCGACTACTGGCACGACGCAGGCGCTTGGACGTCTGTCACAGATCACCGATGGCGCGGCCGACCCTACCTCGATTGCCAAGCTCGATGGGCAAACAGTAGTAGCCTTTGATATTACCCGCTCTCGCGGCGCCAGTGAGGTGGAGGTGATGGAGCGCGTTGATGCCGAGCTTGCCACCCTCAATGCGGAGATGAGCAATATCAGTGTCGAAAAAGTCTACGATAGAGCCACGCCAGTCGCAGAGGATTATAAGGCTTCGATAAAGATGCTGATCGAAGGCGGTATCTTAGCCGTCCTAGTAGTATTTTTATTCCTAAAAAACGTCCGAGCCACTATCGTTGCTGCGGTGGCTCTGCCTTTATCAGTCATTCCGACCTTTTTAGCGATGTATCTGTTCGATTTTAGTCTTAATATCATCTCTTTGTTGGCTTTATCTTTGGTTATTGGGGTATTGGTCGATGATGCTATCGTTGAGGTGGAGAATATTATTCGCCATTTGCGTATGGGCAAGACGCCTTATGAGGCGGCGATGGAGGCCGCTGATGAGATTGGCCTGGCCGTTGTCGCGACGACTTTTACCTTGATAGCGGTGTTTTTGCCGACCGCCTTTATGGGCGGCGTTGTCGGTCAGTTCTTCCGCCAGTTCGGTTGGACAGCGGCATTAGCTATTTTTGCCTCCTTAATGGTGGCACGATTGATAACACCAATGATGGCCGCTTATGTATTACGGCCAGAAAAACAGCAGGTAGAAAAACAAAGCAAGACTATGGATTGGTATCTCAAGGTGGTGTCTTGGACGTTACATCATCGCTGGCTGACAATGGGCGCGACTTTGGTACTGTTTGTCGCCTCGCTGATGCTCGTCAAATTGCTACCAACCGCTTTTATTCCGGATAATGATATCGATCAAACCCGAGTCGCCATCGAGCTGACGCCTGATGTGGCGCTAGAGGATACTGAGCGCGTAGCAGCGATGGCAAGCGAGCGCATCTTAGCACTACCTGGGGTCACCAATATCTTTACCTCTGTAGGTGAAGCGCAGGCGGCGATGGACCCCAACTCTACTGGCGGCAAGTCAGATAATATCGGCAGTTTGGATATCGTATTGGCGCCGAGAGCTGAGCGCGCCTCTAAGCAAGAGATTGAGCGTCAGATTAGTCAATTGCTCGCCGAGGTGCCAAGTGCGCGCTTCACCGTGGGCTTATCTAGCGGCGGTGAGACCGGTTATAATTTCTCTTTGACCAGTACCAACCCGCAAGTGCTTGAGCAAACCGCTCAGCAAATTATGGCAGATATTCGCAAATTACCAATGGCAGGCGATGTCACTAGCGATCGCAGCTTACCGCGTCAAGAGCTGACGGTCACCCCTGACCGTTTAGCGATGGCAGATTTGGGCGTGACCACTCAAGACATCGCCACCACTCTACGTATCGCCACAGTCGGTGATTATGAGCAGCAGCTGTCTAAGCTCAATCTCGATACGCGGCAGATTCCCATTGTCGTGCGCTTGCCTGACGTTGCCAAAGAGAGCGTCAACCAGCTAGAAGGCCTCTATGTGCCTAGTAGCAATTCTAGTGGGCCTACCGGTGAAGGCGTCAGAGTAGGTGAAGTGGCAAGCCTCGACTTTGGTACCGGTCCGGCGCAGATTAAGCGCTTAGATCGGGAGCGTGCTATTAGCATTACCGTACAGCCCGCTAATGGCGAGCTTGGTGAGCTGGTGCAAGCAGTGAAAAATACACCGGCTATGCAAAATATACCTACCTCCATTACTATCATCGATCAAGGGCAAGCGGAGAACATGGCAGAGCTATTTAGCGGCTTTGTTATTGCCATGACAGTCGGCATTATCTGTATTTTTGGAGTATTAATCTTACTGTTTGGTAAGTTATTACAGCCGTTTACTATCCTGATGGCGCTGCCGTTATCGATAGGTGGCGCTTTTGTGGGCTTAGTGATTACCAACAGTAGCTTGTCAATGCCGTCGATGATTGGCTTCATTATGTTGATGGGTATCGCGACGAAGAACTCCATCTTGCTCGTAGATTATGCGATCATTGCGCAAAATCGGGGACTGGCACGCTTCGATGCGATGATAGACTCGTGTCGTAAGCGCGCGCGGCCGATTATTATGACTACTATCGCGATGGGCGCTGGCATGTTGCCGCTAGTGTTTGGCTGGGGCGATGCCGATCCGACTTTCCGTCGTCCTATGGCAGCAGCGGTGTTAGGCGGCTTAGTGACTTCCACCTTGCTGAGTCTGGTCGTGATCCCAGTAGTCTATACCTTGATGGATGATGTCTCTAACTGGTTTAGCAAGTGGCTTGTTCCGCATGGCCGTGATAAGCAGCTTACTGATTGATTAGTATGAAGCTACAAATCGCCAGTTAGAGAAGTGAATAGTAAGTGTCTAATGTCTAACCGCTCAAATTGTATTACTATACTAATTACTCTCACAAAGGAATGTGCCATGCTGACTTTAGCGCTTAACCCTACTATAGCGGCTTATCGTCAGCCGCTCGCTCTGCTGTTTTTACTATCCATCGCGTTACTATCGACGGTTAGTAGCCATGCCAATAGTTATCTTATCGTACCGGATAACTCAAACGTCCGTTTTGAGATTGACCATTTTAATACTTCGACCAACTCAGGTGGCTTTTATAATCTAACGGGGCAAGTTGAGTACGATCCGAGCGCTAAGATTGGCGCGGTGACGATGGTCATTCCTATCAATAGTATCAATACCGGCAATGTCGCTTTCGATAACGTCCTTAAAAGCGCAGACTTTTTTGAGGCTAAAAAGTACCCCTTAGCCACGTTTACTTCTACTCAGTGGTATTTCGCTAACGATAACTCAGAGTTACCCGTGACCAAAGTCGATGGCAATTTGACTATGCATGGTCAGACCCATCCCATTACCTTAACCGCTACCAAATTCAATTGCTACTTTAGCTTTATCGCCAAAAAACAAGTCTGCGGTGGTGACTTCACTACCACTCTCGATCGCCGCAAATGGGATATTGATAAATATACGCTATTGGGTATTACCGAAAAGGTGGTTTTGAAGGTGCAGATTGAAGCCGCTAAGCAATAAAGAGTGGCTGATTGATATGAAGCCGTTCTGAGAATAGTGAGGCGTTAGTCGTTATTAGCGTTGTCAGCATACATTTAAGGCCAAGATTGTTATCATCTTGGCCTTTTTTATATTTTCTCTAGGGTGCTGCGTGTAGAGCTATTATCTTGCTATGCTAGCATTCAAACGCTCGAGACATTTGGATAATTTATGAGTGACATTAAGGAGAAGTCGGCGTCTGACCATCGACAATTGTGGTGGATACCGCTTCTTTGTCTGTTAGTAGGTGGCGCTTTGTTAGGTATCGCTACTAACTTGGCTAAGTTTGCGGTTGAGATTGGCTTGACGCCGTTGGCGTTTTTATTTTGGTCGATCAGCGGCGCCGCTATTATTCTGTCGATAGTGGCTTATATGCGTGATGAGGTTTTAGCGCCAAGCGCTCGCAGCTTTGAGTACTATATAGTCGCGGCACTGGTCAGCGTGGCGGGTTCGAACTTAATTTTCTTCTCAGCGATTCCTCATGTCGGTGCCGGCTTTGTAGCGCTGATTATTTCTTTGCCGCCACTACTTACTTATCTAGCAGCGCTTGTGATAAGTATAGAGCGTTTTAATAGCTGGCGCGCACTTGGAGTGGCGGCAGCACTTGCTGGGGCGGGCGTGCTTGCCGCGCGTAAATTCTCAGCGCCAGAGGCCAGTATATTCTGGATAGCGTTGGCACTCTGCGGGCCTGTTCTGCTAGCTATTGGTAATATCTATCGTAGCCTGCGGTGGCCAGACAATGCCTCACCCATCGCTCTAGCGCCAGGAATGCTGATAGCTGCCGCCATTATGCTAGGTTTAGTTGGTTTACTACCAGGTTTTACGCTCGCTATTCCGGCGGCTACGGTGTTCCCTATTAGTTTGATCGTCTTACAAGCTTGTATATTCGCCGGTCAGTTTTTATTATTGTTTGTCTTACAAAAAACAGGAGGTCCGGTGTTACTAAGCTTACTCGGAGCGGTTGGTGCAGTGGTGGGCGTGCCGGTCGCGGTATTTTTGCAAGGGGAGGCGGTACCAGAAGGGTTAGTGTTAGGCGGATCTTTAATCGCACTTGGGGTAGCCTTGGTCACGTGGGGCGGATTAACAATGACAAAGGTGAATAAGTAAAGCGCTATAGCCTACGCAATGGACGGTAATCTATGCTATATGGACTACTAAATAAGCTACTAAAATAAAATATTTCTAACTTTATCGACTAGGGTGTGTTGACAATTACCGTAAATGGATAATCGTCGCTGCTAAATAGATATTAGCAGCAAACGACTCATCCG
>NZ_JBPYDC010000031.1:0-25794 GCF_051847575.1 Psychrobacter sp. 1U2 | reverse complement strand
TGATGCTTACGCACTAATGCAGGTTCAAAAGCGCCGTCACGGTCTCTTGGGGTGGATATCTCAAGATCGCCTGTGTCACTGCGGACGGTCTTTTTAGTGTGCCCGTTACGCTTATTAGATTTATCCGCCTTTTCATGTTTGGGGTAGCCGAGATGGTCTTCCATCTCAGCCTCTAAGGCAGTATCAATAAAGGATTGCATGAGCTGCTTTTGGAAGTCTTTGATGTCATCGAAGCTTTTCATGCTACCAGCCATTTGCTCGGCGAGTTTTTTAAGGTCAGATTGAGTAGTCATTGCTTATTCTCCGGTTAATGGATTATAAGCAGTTACACAGTTTTTGGGAAACTCCCGTTATGTATATAGCTGTTAGAAACTATATCAAAGCTCAACAAACTCTAGACGTATTTACATGAAAGATTATCCATCTTGAATCTAATAAAAATATTTAGGCTAAACATTTGCTTTAGTCTTCTATGACTCTCTTCCTAAATCATCGCCCGAACCCTAGCCATAATCCCACGCCCAATCACCAATCTCACATAAATAATCGCGATAGCAAACAGTAGCGCGATTAATAATGCCCCGCCAATGCATAAGTTTACCCACGGCACGCTAAATCTCAAATTAAACCATTGGGTAATGGCAAACCAAGCGCCAACACTAGCGATGGTCATCGCAAACACTGCCGCGCTAACGCCAAGTACGCCAATCTCCAAGATATTAAGCTTATATAAATCACGCTTTTGCATGCCGAGTAATCGGAATGACGCACTCTCTTGCATCCGATCTTGAGAAGTGGAGAGTAGCGAGCTGATCAGCACCATAATCCCCGTCAATAACGCGAGTAAAGTGAAGACATAAACTAAGCGGCTCATCTGCGTCACTAAGTCTTGGACTTGCTCCGCGATAGCCGTACCATCGATAGTCGTCACCGCTGGAAACTGGCGTACGAGCTGACCTTGTAGCTCTGGAATGCTCGCTTCTGGCACATGGGCGGTGGCGAACTGAATTTGCGGCGCCGCAGATAATACCTCTGGCTCAAACAAGAAATAAAAGAACGGACTTGGACCACGCTCAAAGCGTGAGCGAATACTAGTGATTTGTCCGGTCAGCTCGATACCTTGGATATTAAAGACGATTTGATCGCCCATACTCACACCCAGCATATCGGCTGCGGTATCTAAGATAGATAGTGGCTGTACCTGCTGTAGCTTTGAGGTTTGTGGACCTTGACCCTCGATAGGGGTGTACAGCTCACCATCAGTCAGAGTCTCAGTGACGAACTCGGTATCCATGACGCTCTCGGCGTAGCTTAAGTTAAACACTCGCGTCGGATCATCTTGATTGTCAGGGGCGTCGATATCGGCAGCAGCGACGTCATTAGCCGTGACCACGCGTGCGCGAATGACAGGATAATAGCTGACAGGCGCTTTGAGTATATTATCAATGGCATCGTGCTGCTCGCTTTGTACATCGAGCAAGAATATATTCGGCGCATCTTCTGGATAGGCGTTGACGAACTGGGCGTTGATGCTGTGATTCAATGTAGTAATCAGTGTCAATACTGCCACCGATAGCGCTAGCGTCACGAAGAACAATGCCGACTGATTGCCTTTACGCGCGAGATTATGAATGGCAATACGCTGCATCCAACTGACTTTACGCCGCTTGGCAATGCTAGCGAGCAGTCCAAGCCAGCCACGTGCCAATAGCCAAAATATTGATACAAAAGCAATCAGACCAATGAGCAACTGCGCAGAGAATATCCAAGAGCCGACTTCATAAGCGAAGAATAGATACAGACCAATGAGCATCACGCTATACCAAACTAGTGGCAGACGCTGATACCAAGATTGATCGGTTGCAGCTTGGCTTGCTCCTTGATTGAGTAAGGTAGCAGGTTTAGTGGTGCTCAGCTCACTGAGACCTCGCTGAGTAATCACTATCGTCAATAGAATAGCGATAATGACGGTTTTGACAATGCTAATAGGATTGATAGCCAAGCCAACATCGGCAGGTAAGATAGCGGCTAGATAGGGTTGACCGATCTGTATCAGTCCGAGACTGAGCACAGTAGCGGCGATACTAGCGATGATCGAAGTGGTTAATAATAGCCGATAATAACTGGCTTTAATCTGCCTAACCGGTTCACCCATCGCCATACGAATGGCATTATTAGACTGCTGCTTAGTGACAAAAGCGGTGATAACCCCATACATAGCGACCGCTGATAATAGCAGTACTGCGATGACCAATAATTTTAAAAACATCAATACGTTATCAGAGATACGCGATACAGCAGTCTCCTCGCTATCGATATCAGAAAGCTGAATATCAGGATAGCTGGTTAAGGTTTGCTCTAATTGCTCATTCAAGGTCGCTATGGTTTCCTCAGCTCCTGCCATCTCGATACGATAACGCACGCGGCTACGCTGACCGAGTAGATTGGTCGCCTCTAGCGCGTCTTCTTGCATCAGCACATGACCACCGATATCAAAGGCGCTTAGCGGACGATCCGGTTCTTTGGTCAGTACATCGCTGATAGTGAACTCAGCCTCACCAATGCTAATGCTATCGCCAACGCTAGCGTTAAGCCCTTGCATGACTTCTGGCGCGACCACTACGGTATCAGGTTTGAGCTGCTGCCATAGAGGTTTGCCTGAAGCGGTTTTAGCCTCGCCATATAAAGGATAAGCAGGGGTGACGCCTTTGACGCGAACCAGCAAGGTTTGCTGTTCGGTGACTGCCATGGAGCTAAACTGATAATCATAAACGACTTGATCGTCAGGCAAGGTTTTGACTTGTTCTAATATTTGCGCTGGCCACGCTTGATTGCTCTCCAGCACCAAGTCGCCACCAACGAGCGCGCGCTGATTATCGGTGATGTATTTATCGACCGATTGTTGAATAGAATCAAGGGTCAGGTAAGTGGCAAGCGATAATGTCAGAGTAATTAAGAATAAAACCGGATACACCCAGCGTCGCCACCAGCTGCGAGTCAGGGCTTTGGTACCCAGTGTGGAGGTAAAAATTTGACTGAATGTATCGCCAGATGGTTTAGTCTTATTCTGCGTTACTTTATCCATTAACTTTTGATCCATCTATCATGCCATCATGCATCGTAATCACCCGATCCGCCATCTCAGCAAGCGCTGGGTCATGAGTCACCACCACTAGCGCGGAACCGGTTTGTTGCCGCAAATCTAATAATAATTGCATAACTTGGTCGGCATTTTGCTCGTCTAAGTTGCCTGTAGGCTCATCAGCAAAAACAATTTTGGGTCTTGAGACTAGCGCACGCGCGACAGCGGTACGTTGCTGTTCACCGCCTGATAATTGACTCGGCAAGCTATCACGTCGATGACCAAGTCCGACCGCTTCGATGAGTTCATCAACGCGAGCTTGATTGGGACGACGGGCGATATCGAGAGGGAAGGCAATGTTTTCCGCGACAGTTAAGGTCGGCAGTAAATGGAAGGATTGAAAAACAAAGCCCATATCGCGTTGACGAATAGCGGCTAGCGCATCTTCATCAAGGCTGCTTAAGGTTTGCTCGGCTAGTTCAACCGAGCCGCTATTGGGATAATCAAGCGCGGCTAGTAAGCCTAGCAAAGTCGATTTGCCAGAGCCGGATTTACCCATAATGACTACAAACTCGCCAGCGTTGACATGGATGTCGACGTCTTTGATAATGGTTAGCGCTCGCTCGCCTACCGAGACCGTTTTGGTTAAGCTTGTAGCGCGTAGCAGGACTGCTTTACGAGCATCATTTTTCAATTCAGTCATTGCGAGCTCTCTACAACGTTAGTTTTTGCGGCTAAGGCTTCATCAAGCTCAGGTCTGAGCACTGGCAAGATATTATTATTAACGATTATGGTATAGCCCTCACGGGTCGGATGAATAGCATCCGCTTGATTGAGTTCGGGGTCGCCGCCGACACCCTCTAAAAAGAACGGGATCATCTGCAAATTCATATCTTCAGCGATGCGTGGATAGATAGCTGAAAAGGATTTGACGTAATCATTGCCGAGGTTGTCGTATATTTGCATCCCACCTAAGATAACCTCGCTACCGTTATCCTGTAGATGCTTCACAGCGGTGCGGATATTTTCTTCAATCGTCTCTAATTCTAAACCGCGCATAGCGTCATTCGCACCAATGGTCAGAATAGTAATGTCAGGTTTGGTTTGGGTCACCCAGTCCAAACGATTAACCAGACCCGTGCTAGTTTCGCCGCTCAGCCCTGAATTAACCACGTCCACATTCTCATAGCCCATTTCTTTGAGTTTCGCTTCTAACTGCGCGGGATAATTATCTTCAGGGTTGACGCCTAAGCCCTCGGTCAACGAATCGCCTAATGCCAATATGGTGATAGGTTGTGATTTTTCGTCTTGCTCCATAGCTCTGACACTTGTCGTTTCTTCAACCGCTACAGGCGCGGTGACCGTTGTCGTTTTAGTCGTTTGCGGCTCGTTAGTAGTTTCTGTTTCAGCAGGTTTTTGACAACCACTTAGCAGCAAAGCCGTGCTTAAAATTCCGATAGTTGAGCTAAAAATAGACCGCTTAATCAAGCTGAGGTTATTATTTTTCATCGTAGAAATACCTTTTAATCAGTCGAGCTAGTTTAGCAAAATAGTAGAATTATCAATATTATCTTAAGGTTACGACAAGTAAGTTAATTCTATCTTAAACTTTTTTGCCATCGACCATAACCGGACGACTAACCAACCACGCAAGTCCAACGTTAATAATCATTAATATCAGTATCAAGAATAATGGTAAATCCCAACTGTCCGTCGCTTCATGGAGCCAGCCAGTACCCAAAGGCCCAAAGAACGCCAGTAGATAACCGACGAACTGCGCCATACCTGACAGCTCGCTCGATTGGTTGGTCGTATAAGTGCGCATGGAAAAAAGCATCATACTCAACGTGAAGATAGCAGAACAGCCGGCACCCATGAGACCTGACCACAGCCATGCCAAATCAGGCGTTAGATAACTGACCCCTAAGACGCCGATGACATTGAGCACCGATGCAAATATCGCAAGCGCTTGGATAGGCCGACCGCGATTGACGAGCCAAGTCAAACTTAAAATAGATAGCGGCGCCATAAATTGAAATACGGAACCCATTTGCCCAGCCGCGACCGGACTCAGCCCTTTACTGACCCAAATAGAAGGCAAAAAACTCGCTACGGTATAAAACAGTAGGGATTGTAGCCCCATAAATACCGCAATTTGCCAAGCGAATGGCGCACGCCACATAGAGACTTCTGAAGCGCCCAATGTGGGCAAAACAGCAGCTTGATGGTTAGAGGAGCCCAAACGTAGACGTAAAAACACCCAAATCACTAAGGCAAACAAGCCCAATAATGACCAACCACCAAGCGACCATTGCCAACCGATACTCTCAGATAAGGGTAATACCACACCTGCAACAATACCAGCAGAGACGGTCATTGTCAGGCTGAATAGACCGGTAATCAGCGGAATATGCTTAGGCGTGCGCTGTTTAATGACTGGAGCTGCTAAGGTATTGGCAAAACCGATCGCTAAAGTTAGCAGTAAAGTCCCGCTCAAAAAGCCAAGCCAAGTTGGCACTACAGAGCGCAATACCATCCCAAAAGTGAGCAGTGCCACCATAGCAATCAGCGTATTCTCAAGACCAAAACGTTTGCCGATAGCAGGTGCAATCAAAGCCCCAACTGCAAAGGTCAGCATTGGCACCGCGCCAAGCCAACCGATCTCGGTCTCAGAGATACCCAGCGCTTCTTGCACCACCGGCGCGATAGAACCAAGTGCGACAATAGGGGCGCGCATATTGGTCGCCAGTAGTATCATAGCAATCAGCACCAACCAAAAAGTAAACTTGGCTGAGGGTAGGTGATTGGATTTTAGAGCATCTGAGCGAGAATTATTGTTAGCAGGAGTAGACATAGCGGCACGACTATAAAGTTGGAAAAAAGGAAAGATTATGGCCTAAAGGCTGACAAAAGAGCACTTTTAGAATGATCTCAAAAAAATTCCACCAAGACGGTGGTTAGGATAAAGCGTCAAAAACCAATACAGTAACCAGTACAGTTCGATATAAAACTTATACTGATCGGAATAGGCAGACTGTACACAATAAAAAAGTGCTAAGTGTCTTAAAAACACTTAACACTAGTATAAGAGTAGAGAGGACGAAGTACTACCAGCGTATGGTAACTAAAGCCTAGCTAAGACACATCTTTATTCTCACAAACAGCTTAAAGCCATACACGGCTAAAACTAAAAGGGTTAAACTGATTTACCCAATTGAGCGGCTTTTAAGGCAGTGTCTTGCTGCTCTGCTACGACTGAATCACACTTATTAGGATCATCACCGCAAAACGAGCATCTCTCATCACCCATCAAATTCGCGACACCGCCACAAGAGCCTTTAAGCGGCTGCTTTTTGAACATATAACCGATACCCATGAGTAAAAAGAACAGCACAAATACGGTAAAAGTAATGGCAAGTATTGGTAAGAGTTGGCTAAGCATAGCGTGACCTCACATTTATATTTTGATATTTTATTAATGGGATTAATAGGTACTATTATAGCAGATTTTGGTGTTGCTCGCTGGCATAAGCGTTTTATTATCAATACTTTACTACTCTAGTGGCTAAGGGCGATTAAGAGGGGTTATCTGCTCGCAGTGCTTGCATAGCAGAGGTCTCTACGATCTGCCAGTCCTCTAAACTATCGGCGTCAATATTAGTATTATCGACTAATATCACGAACATCGCTGCTATATCTTGCTGTTCGGCGGTAGCCAGTGCTTGCGCATACGGCATAGCGGTGAGCGCAGTTGCCCAAGCATCGGCAAGGCCTACGGAGTCAGAAGCCACTGTCACGGACGGGGCGCCGCCTATGATAGGTTCACCAGTAGTCGGATCGATCGTATGGCTATAGCGTTTATCGTCAAAAATAATAGAGTTTCGATAATTGCCAGAGGTGGCCAAATGCATTTTGTTGCCCAAAGATTTGGGTTGGCGAATAGCCGCGATGGTTTGGCGTTCAGTTACCGTGCTGCCCTCAATAGGGGCATCGATAGCGATTTGCCAAGGCTGAGTTTGCGCGTTGACGCCAGATGACGCTACTTCTCCGCCAATCTCGACCATATAGTTGCGAATCTGATAGTCTTGTCTTAGCACCTCAGCGATGGCATCGACGCCGTAGCCTTTTGCGACAGCTGAGAAGTCTAAGCCTACGCCATCTTTGGTTTTATAAAGACTATCGTCCTCTTTTACTACGCTGTCAAAGTCGACTAAGGCTTTGGCCTCAGCAATCTCAACCTGACTTGGCGGGCTTTGTAAGCGCTCAACCGTCATAGTACTGCCAAAGCCCCAAGTCTCAATCAAAGGCATCACCGTTGGATCAAAAGCGCCACCTGATTGCTCATAAACTTGTCTTGAAACGTCTAACACATGGCTAAAGTCCGCATCGATAGTGATAGGCGTATTAGCGGTTAAGCGGTTGAATTTTGAGATAGTAGAGTCGTCTATATAAGTCGACATGCTGTCATTGATGCGCTGTAGTCTTTCGTCGATGGAAGCTTGAATAGTGGCTTCATCAATACCGTCCGGGAGCTGATAGCTGATGTGGTAGCTGGTGCCCATAGTCTCACCGCTCAAGGTATTAAAGTCTGCGGCAGGTTGTTGGCAAGCACTCAGACCTAATAGGGTAGCCGTACTGATAGCCGTAAGACGGATAGTAGCAAGACAGCTTTTATTCATGGTTTTAGAAGTGCTTTGTGGCAATAAATTTATCATAGGGATAGTTTTAATAGGTATAAAAAATTAGGGGTATAAATAGGTTTTGCCTATTTTACACCCCCAACGGGTTTTAATCATATCAATCTGCTAAAACTATAAGTTTTATTAAAAGCTATTTAATAAAAAGTTTTCTAAAAACTACCTAACTTGTGACTGCCGAATGAGCTTATACAGTTTAGGCGGCGATAAGCGATTGACTCTAGTGGCCATCCTCTCTTGGCTACCACCGACAATGATGTACTCTTCACCTTTGCTTAGTGCCTTGACCGCTTGCTTAGCAAAAGCCGTCGCAGTCAGTCCTTTACTAGTCGCTTCATCCATCGTACCTTGGGCACTACCATCTCCTATCAAAGCATTAATCGAGACATTGGTTTGGATAAAGCCTGGAAATATCGTTGCCACCTCGATGCCTTGATCATAGAGCTCAGCACGCAGACTATTCGCCCATAGGTGAATAGCTGCTTTGGCTGCGCTATAAGCGCCGCGATATTGCGTGCCTATGAGACCGGCGATACTAGATATCATCACAATTTTACCGCCGCCTTGCGCGAGCATGGCAGGTAGCACCAAACGCGTCAGACGGGTTTGCGCAAAGTAATCGAGCTCCATAATCTGGCGCTCAACGTCCTCAGAGGTTTCCATGATCAATGAGCGCTGAGAGACGCCCGCATTATTAATGAGCCAATCAATTTTGCCGGCTTTATTTATGGCCGTTTCATAAGCAGCTTTGGTTTGCTCGCTATCACTGATGTCAAAAGAGACAATGTGATGATTTTTGGACTTCTTACACTGCTGTTTTACTGCCTTTAGCTTGTCTTGATTACGACCACTCAAAATAATAGTCGCGCCTTTTTTGGCAAAAGCAATTGCCAGCGCTTCCCCTAGGCCACTCGAAGCACCGGTTATCCAAATCGTTAAGTTTTTAAATTTCGTTTTCATAAGCATCCTTACTTAGTAAAAGTATCCATACAAAATAGTATAAATAACGCTTATCAATACTATAAAAAAGTCATACCCAGATTGCTACTCAAATTTGTAAAATGAGAAAAGCTTGCCTGTAAGTTCCAGCCAAAAAAAAGAGCCTCAATAGAGACTCTCTTTTAAATATCAATTTGCTTAACTACTCCGTTTAACCACCAAAGTCATCAAGCATGATGTTTTCATCTTCAACGCCCATGCTATGCAGCATATCGATGACAGCAGCGTTCATCATCGGTGGCCCACACATATAGTACTCGCAGTCTTCAGGGTTTGGATGATCTTTTAAGTAGTTCTCTAATAGCACGTTATGGATGAAGCCTGTCGGACCATCCCAGTTATCTTCTGGTAATGGATCTGATAGCGCTACGTGCCACTCAAAGTTATCAAACTCTTCTTCTAGCTGATCATAATCTTCAACATAGAACATCTCACGGATCGAGCGCGCACCGTACCAAAAGCTAATCTTGCGATCAGAATTGAGGCGCTTAAGCTGATCAAAGATGTGCGAGCGCATCGGTGCCATACCAGCACCACCGCCGACGAAGATCATCTCAGCTTCAGTATCCTTGGCAAAGAACTCACCATAAGGGCCTGATACGGTGACTTTATCACCAGGTTTTAGGCTGAACGTCCAAGAAGACATTTTACCGGGTGGAATACCGGCGGGGCCACGCGGCGGCGGACTAGCGATACGGATATTAAATTTGATGAGGCCTTTTTCTTCAGGGTAGTTGGCCATCGAATAAGCACGAATTACCGGCTCATCGACTTTTGAGACATAATCAAAGATGCCGAACTTTTCCCAGTCCTCTCTATACTCTTCAGCGATATCGAAGTCTTTATAGTGTACTTCGTGCGGCGGCGCTTCTAACTGCACATAACCACCAGCGCGGAAGTTCACCTCTTCACCTTCTGGAATCTTCAGCACCAGCTCTTTGATAAAGGTGGCGACGTTGTCATTAGAGACCACCTCACATTCCCATTTTTGGACATCAAAGAATTCAGGATCAATCTCAATCTCCATATCTTGCTTGACGGCGACCTGACAGGCTAGGCGCATATGATTGCGAATCTCACCTTGAGTGAAATACCCTTCTTCGGTTGGCAAAATAGAGCCGCCGCCTTCGATCACACGGCAACGACACTGAGCGCAAGTACCGCCACCGCCGCAAGCCGATGATAAAAATATACCTTCGCTCGCGAGCGTTTGTAGCAGTTTGCCACCGGCAGGGGTGACAACATCATTATCAGGATTTTCATTAATGCGAATGGTAACGTCCCCTGAGCTGACCAGTCGTGAGCGCGCCGCTAAAATAATAGCGACAAGGCTCATGATGATCACAGTGAACATAGCAACGCCACCAATCGCCGTAGCATAATCCATGGTAGGTATCCTTAATTTATGGGGTAGGGGTCAAGAGCTGACTGTAATGGCTCTCGGGCCCCTTCCAAATAAATGAGTTAAATAGTTCAATAAGCTAATAGTTCAATAAGCTAATTATTCATTAAGCTAATTATTCATTAAGCTAATAATACTCAGTGCCTAAATTGACATACCGCCGAACGACATAAAGCCAAGTGACATCAAACCTACAGTAATAAAGGTGATGCCCAAACCTTGTAGCGGCCCTGGGATGTCTGAATATTTGAGCTTTTCACGGATACCCGCCAAAGCAACAATAGCGACTGCCCAACCAAAACCAGCGCCAACGCCGTACACGACAGATTCGCTAAAGTTATAATCACGCTCAACCATGAATAGTACGCCGCCGAGGATAGCGCAGTTAACGGTAATCAGCGGTAAGAATACCCCTAGAGCGTTATAAAGCGTAGGCACGAACTTATCCAAGAACATCTCTAGAATCTGAACCGTTGCCGCGATTAAGCCAATATAACTGAGCAAACCTAAGAAGCTTAAATTGATATCAGGAAAGCCCGCCCAAGCCAAAGCGCCACTCTTTAGGATGAACTGAAACAGCAAATTGTTAAGCGGTACAGTAATCGCCATAACGACGATAACGGCGACCCCAAGGCCGATAGCAGTTGAGACTTTTTTGGAAACGGCCAAAAAAGTACACATACCTAAGAAGTAGGCCAGCGCCATATTCTCAATAAAGACTGAGGTTATAAATAAGCTAACATAATGTCCCATTAGTGACCGCCTCCGTGTGCCATGCCTTTAGATTGCGGCTTCATTACAAAGTCAGCCTCTTCGATTTGTTCTGGCTTCCAAAGACGCACAAGGGCGATAAATAAGCCGATAATAAAGAAGGCTGAAGGGGGGAGTAATAATAGACCGTTAGGTAAGTACCAACCGCCGTCAGTTACTGGCTGCAATATAGTAATACCGAACCAAGTACCTGAGCCTAATAGCTCACGAATCGTTGCAACGAATAATAGTACTGCCGAATAGCCAAGACCATTACCGATACCATCTAAGAAACTAGGGATTGGCGGATTGCTCATCGCAAATGCTTCGGCACGGCCCATGACGATACAGTTAGTAATAATCAAACCAACGAATACCGAGAGTCCTTTACTGACGTCGTAAGCGACGGCCTTTAGCACCTGATCGACTAAGATAACCAAAGAGGCGATAATAGTCATCTGCACGATGATACGAATACTAGAAGGAATTTTTTTGCGAATAATTGAGATGAAAAAGCTCGAAAACGCAGTCACTAACGTCAGCGCCACACACATGACCATCGCATTGGACATGCTGGTCGTCACGGCTAGTGCTGAACAGATACCTAATATTTGCAAACCGATAGGGTTATTGTCAAAAATAGGCGTGGTTAAAATGCTTTTGGTGTCAGCCATGTTATGCCTCCTTGCCGTTTGCTAGTGGTAGAGCCGCTGCCAGTTCAGTGGTCGGCTTGGCTTGCTCAAGGTTTGCTTGGCTAGCTTGTGCTTCAGCATTATCGATGGTTGCACCGCTCTCTTTACGCAGCGCGTCTAGATAAGGCTTATAGCCTTGCTCACCAAGCCAAAACTGAATCATGTTACTAACGCCGCGACCCGTCAAAGTCGCACCACTAATACCATCGACCCAGTTCTCTTTCGGATTACCGGCTTTGGTCACACCAGTAGCGACTTCGCCGCTCTCATCATAAGAGTGAATACCGCTCCACTTCGCGCGCCACTCAGGCTCTTCGATACGAGCGCCGAGTCCCGGGGTTTCTTTGTGCTCATAAAAGCTGATACCTTTGATGGTATTCATATCGCTCTCAAGCGTTAAGAAGCCATAGATTGTGCCCCATAGGCCGTAACCTTGGATAGGTAGAACTACCATTTCAGGATTACCGGCGTCATCGTTTTTGACGTAGACTTTGGCGTACTTAGGTACCCGGCCGATACCAGCAGGATCATTAGCGCCTAAATCATTACTTAATGCTTGATTTTTGGTTGCTTGGCTAGCGTCATAATCGTTACGATCAGGGATACCGACATCGACCAGCTGATCGTCGTCTAAATAGTTACCAGCTTGCAGATCAACGATTTCGACATCGAAGTCTTGAAAACGAGTAGCGACATCATCAGCGGTATCAGATTCAGCGTTATACATACCCGCCGCCACTAAGATGTTTTTATTACGATCTAGGCGCGCGTTTTCAATTTGGGCGGGTTTGAGCCCGACCGCGACTGCTGACACTAATACTGAGCAGACTAAGCATAACGTTAACGCAACGCTAACAGTTTTTGCATTATTACTTTTGGGCTTGGACATAACGAACCCTCCGTGCAGTTTGACGCTTGATATTGGCTTGCGTGACAAAGTAGTCAAACAGAGGCGCAAATAAGTTAGCAAATAAGATGGCAAGCATGATGCCCTCTGGGAAGGCTGGGTTGATGACGCGAATCAGGATGGTCATAAAGCCAATCAAAATACCATAAGCCCAGCGGCCTTTGTTGGTATGTGCTGCTGAGACCGGATCGGTTGCCATAAATACGGCACCGAAAGCGAAGCCACCAATGACCAGATGCCAATAAAAAGGCATATTCATCATTAGGTTGTCCTCAGAGCCAATCAGATTAAAGACCAATGAGGTGGCGATAAGTCCAACCACACAACCGGCCATAATACGCCACGAGGCGATACGCGCCCATAACAGCACCACTGCGCCTAGCAAAATAGCTAAGGTTGAGACTTCACCGACACTACCTTGGATATTGCCAAAGAACGCATCGCTCCAAGTGATTGCGCGGCCATAAACATCAACGAACTGATCAGGCGTGACACCAAGAGCAGCTAGACCAAGCGGTGTCGCTCCTGAGAAGCCGTCAACCGCTGTCCATACCGAATCGCCTGACATATAAGCGGGATAAGCAAAGTATAGGAACGCACGGCCCGATAGGGCAGGGTTTAAGAAGTTCTTACCCGTACCACCGAAGACTTCTTTGGCCACTACGACGCCGAAGATAATACCTAAGGCCACTTGCCATAAAGGAATATCGGGCGGCATGATGAGCGCGTACAGTACTGAGGTGACAAAGAAGCCTTCGTTGACTTCGTGTCCACGGATTACCGCAAACAGTATCTCGCAGGCAATACCAACTGCGAAGGTGACGATATAGATGGGCAAGAACTGCATAGCCCCGTAAACGAAGCTGGCCCAAATACTATTGGGATCATAGCCTGCCATACTGGTGATAATGGTGCGCCAGCCATCAGGCTGTAGGCCCAATTGGCTAATAGCAGTTAGTGCTTGGTGGCCAACGTTATACATCCCAAAGAACATCGCTGGGAAGGTACACAGCCAAACAGTAATCATAATACGCTTTAGATCGATACCATCACGCACGTGCGAGGAAGTAAAGGTCGTTGAGCCAGGTTGACGCAGAAACGTATCGAACATCTCAAAGATGGCATAATATTTCTCGTGTTTGCCACCCTTAGTGAAGGACGGCTCCATACGATCGAACATATTGTGTAAAAATTTCATCGTGGTTAGCCCTCCAGCTCAATGCGTGTCAAATTATCACGCAAAATATCGCTGTATTCATATTTACCAGGAGAGACGAAGGTGCATAATGCCAAATCCTCTTCGTCCAGTTCGAGTACACCCAAATCAACCGCAGTGATAATATCTTCAATAATCAAAGCGCGCAGTAATTGCGTAGGTAGATAGTCTTGGGGCATAACCTCTTCATAGATCCCGATCGGCACCATTGCTCGCGGTGAGCCATTAGTAGAGGTGGTAAAATTAAACTTTTTCTTAAAAAACTGCGAGATATAAATCGGCAGCTTTGAGAAGCGGTTTGCACCTGGGCTAAAGAAGTGAAAAGCAGGGCGCTCATAACCTTCAGGCAAAGAGCTGACTTGATCATGAAAGCGGCCGAGATAAGCAACATTGGCAAATAACTTACGGCCAGAGAGTACTGAGCCTGAGATGATACGGTTATCACCTGCAGTCAGTTGCCCTTTAGTCAACGCCATCAGATCCGCGCCGCGTTCAGTAGCAACTATATGCGGATTGGTTACAGCTGGACCTGCCAAGCTCACCATACGGCGCGTATACAAGCGACCTGTGGTAAATAATTTACCAAGCGCTATGACGTCTTGATAACCGATGGTCCAGACGCTAACACCGCGCATGATAGGATGCAAAAAGTGAATATGCGTGCCAGCCAAACCTGCCGGATGCTTGCCTGCAAAGCCATGATATTCAGTGACGTTATCATTAGCAGTTTTAGCAACTTTGGGTAAGCTTGCCTCGGCATGATGACAAACAAAGGTCTTAGGACTCAAAGTCGACAGCACTGCCAAGCCATCATTGAAGGCTTGTAGCTCCTCATTGATCAGCAGCATAGGGTCAAAAGCTAAAGGATTGGTATCCATTGCAGTAACAAAAATGGCATGCGGACGCGCGCCAAGCTCAGGCGCACGGCTATAAGGGCGGGTACGAAAAGCTGTCCATTCACCAGAAGCAAATAGCTGCTTTTCAACGATTTCGGAGTCAAGATCGGCCAGTTGTTGAGAGTCGTAACGGTCAAACTCTACTTCCTCACCATTAGGGTCAACGGCAATCACCAGACTTTCAAACACCCGGCGTTCACCGCGGTTGACGGCGATAACTTTACCAGCAGCAGGAGCAGTATAAATGACGCCAACACGTTTTTTGTCTTCAAAAACGGGCTGACCTTTAGCGACAATGTCACCTTCTTTGACGTTCATAGTAGGCTTCATGCCGACATAATCGTAGCCAATTAGTGCCACATGTGCAGGTCTGTGTTCAGTTATCTCGCGAGAGGGTTCGCCGGTGATGGGCAAATCCAAACCTTTTTTGATGGTAATCATAAGCGAAAACTTAGTCCATAGTCTAAAACGATACCAGACGTCCTGTATGGTATAACGGTAGTATAAACAAGCGTTACTCAGCAAAGCGCCCGTTTGCCAAAGTTATGGCAAAAACGGATAAAAGCTTTGTTAGTTATGCTCGATTATCCCTACTATCAAGAGTATCAACGCTGACCTTAGACTCCTTAACAACACGTTAATATCTTATTCGACTTACCAAAATGGCGACTGGCTACCAAGATGCATGCTAAGATTATTAGTTCAATCAGCCTTTATAAAACAGCGATTGAAAAAATAGTCTTTTCATACCTTTTATTAAAATCTTAAAACGAGTAATGCCCGTACTTTGTTATTCAATCATCTCCTTAAGCTAACTTGCCAATCAAATAATCGACTTAGTAAACGCCTTGTTAACTAAGTTTGCAAAATTATAAGTAGGGGGTTATGCATAGGGTGATTTTGAATAGAAACAAATACAAATATACCTAGGATTATACGCTAAATTGACCTAAAATTGCCAGTTAGTAATTGAATTTACTTAATATTGTGAGTGCTTTGAGACTAGGAAACTTCTAGTTATCAGTTACTTGCTTCTCAGTCAGTTTTACTACCTTAAGAGTAGTTAAGTCCTTCTTTATGCTTTTATATCCTTGATTAGATAAAAGCGATCTTTGTAAGCTAGATTTTGTAGCCTTGTTTTATTTTTATATTAGGAGTGTTTTATGTGTGCTGCGCCAGTAATTATTCCCGCTATTGATCTCAAAGATGGCAAATGTGTACGCCTAAAGCAGGGCCGTATGGAAGATGATACGGTGTTTTCTGACGATCCTGTTGCTATGGCGACACGCTGGGTAGAAGAAGGCGCTCGCCGTCTACACTTAGTCGATTTAAATGGGGCTTTTGATGGCGTCCCTGTGCACAAGCGCGTGGTTGAAGATATCGCCAAAACTTATCCAAAGCTGCCGATACAGTTAGGCGGCGGCGTACGTACCCTGAATACGATTGAGCAATATATCAGCGCCGGTCTGACTTATATTATTATCGGTACTAAGGCGGTCGAAGATCCTAGCTTTGTCACTGAGGCTTGCCGCGAGTTTCCTGATCGTATCATCGTCGGCATCGATGCTAAAGACGGCATGGTTGCTACTCATGGCTGGGCCAATGTTACTGACACCAAAGCCACTGAGCTTGCCAAGCGCTTCGCTGACGTCGGTGTCTCCTCCATTGTCTATACCGATATCGCCCGTGATGGCATGATGCAAGGCGTCAACGTCGAGCAGACGGTTAATCTAGCTCGCGAAGGCGGCATTCCTGTTATCGCTTCTGGCGGCGTCACCGATATGAAGGATATCGAGCTACTCAAGCCTTATGGCGATTGCTTAGAAGGTATCATTACCGGACGCGCGATTTATGAAGGTTCGCTAGATTTTGGCGCAGCGCAGCGTTATTTGGATCAGTAAAGATTCATTAGGGCGTGTCAACACGCCCTAAACATAAAAGCTTAAAGCTAATAAGACTGAAAGTTTATCAAGGATAGTTATGATCACAGATTATAAGCGTTTATTAGCGGATAAGCTCAAAGGTGGCCTACAACTACTACTATTAGTGTGCATTACGGTATTTGGCGTCTCAGTCTATGCTGCTGAAGCAGAGCTTGCTGAGGTGGCCACAGCCTTAGGGGGTAATAGCGAAGCCGAATCTAGTGATAGTAGCACTACGGATATTCAAAATAAGCCGCCTGTTATCATCGGCGAGAGTACCAATAACGCTGAAATTGAGACTAAGCCCACTCCCAAAAAAGACAACGACATTCGTCAGCGTATCCAAGGTATCTTTTCTGAAATTGACGGCCTGCAAGCGGTCAGTATCAGCGTTACTCAAGGCGTAGTGACGCTCGCAGGTGAGACTGCTAACGAAAAAAAAGCCCAACAAGCGATTAATCTAACCAATCGTATTACTGATGTCGTCACCGTTGAGGACAAAATAGAGCGCACGCTTGATGTGCAAGATAACGTTAGCACGGTCTATCAAGGTCTCAAAAATCAGCTTAGAAATCTAGTCAAGGCCTTACCACTACTGTTAGTGGGTATCATTATTTTCGCCATCGTCGCTTGGTTCGGCAGTTGGCTGTCTAACCGCAAAAATATGTGGCAGCGAGTCACTCCTAATCCTTTTGTGGCAGAGCTGCTGTCGCAGACCATAAAAGTGATATTTATTATTTTTGGTCTGATATTGGCGCTAAGTTTAATCGGCGCTGAGACTATCTTGGGCACGTTACTTGGCGGGGCAGGGGTCATAGGTATTGCGGTGGGTTTTGCCGTTAAAGACACTATTGAGAACTACATTGCCTCTTTGATGCTCAGTATTCGCCAACCTTTTCGAGCGCGCGATCAAGTGGTTATTAATGACTTAGAGGGAATCGTGGTGCGCCTGACCTCGCGGGCAACTATTTTGATGACTCTGGATGGCAATCAGCTGCGTATCCCAAACGCGGAAGTGTTTAAAGGAGTCATTCTTAACTACACCAAAAACCCCGAGCGGCGCTTCACTTTTGAGCTGGGCGTGGATGCCAATGATGATCCGTTAGCGGCGATAAAAGTGGGTCTAGATGCTATCTGTAAGCTAACGTTTGTACTAGATGAACCAAAAGCTATTGCGGTTATCAATAATGTTGGCGATTCCAATATCATTCTTGAATTTCAGGTTTGGGTCAATCAGTCAGAGACAGATTTTGCCAAAGCTCGCAGTATTGCCATTCGCGAAACGAAGCATGCGCTTGAAAACGAAGGCTTTAGCTTACCTGAACCTATTTACCGTCTACGCTTCAATGACAAACTAGAACAAGCTATCGAATATATGCCAAAAACTAAAAGCGCAACCGAGCAAGAGGACGCTACTGATCTGACGATAACCCCAACGATCGCTGAAGAACCTGCAAAACAGATCGATGCCGATAGCAATGAAGCAAGTCCTGTCGATGATGAGGAAAAAAGACGAGCAAAAGCTCGGGCTAAATATATACTGCAAGGCCATAATGCGGATGAGGTGCTCGACGCCAGACCCGATGCCAAATTGATGGAAAAGGTCGAGCAAGAAATCGCTGAAAACTCAGATGAAACGGATTTATTAAATAGTAACAGTCCGCAAGAATAGCTAGGAAAAATGGCAATATTATTTAGTAAGCACAGCTTTTAGATGAAACAGCTTTTAAATAAAGTTGAGAGTGACAGAATACTATTTGAGGTAATAACTATGCAAAGAAAACACCTGATAGCCTTTACCCTTGCCACTATTTTTATGTTGCTTGGCTACAATGTTGTCAACAGTTACTTCTATGAGAAGAACAGAGCTGCGCCCATAGATACTGATGCCGCGCTAGTCAAAAATGGCGTTAAAGAGAATGACAGTATCTCAGCACGGCCACTAGGCGAACAACCTAAAGCCATTATCGATAATGTTACTACCCAAATAGAGCAAGCTCAAGACGTTGAACAAAAGCGTTTAGAGCAGATGGATAGCGCACAGTAAGAAAGCCTGGCGCTATACTAGGTAGCTGTAAATCAGCGCCATAAAAAAAGGCTAACTGCGAGTTAGCCTTTTTATTTGTATCTACGTTTATCAGTTCTCAAAGCAGATTAGCTTTTCTTGCTACTACCTTTGTCATTACTGTTTTTACTATTGTTGCTCTTATTATTGCTACGGCCATTAGTCTTCTTAGCAGGACTTTTTTTAGCCGAGTCTTTCTTGGTTTGGTTCATCTGACTCGATTTTAATTTTTCTAACAAATCAAAATCAATCTGCAATAAGTCCATGTTGACACCAGCGACTTTAACTTTTACAGAGTCGCCCAAACCAAATACTGTACCTTTGTCCTTACCGATCAGCTGCTGTTGCTGCTCATCGTAGACAAAGAAATCATCGCCAACATTAGAGATGTGCACTAGACCATCAATAAACAAATCAGACAAAGTCACAAATAGACCAAAGCTGGTGACGCTAGTGATAACACCATCGAAATCTTCACCGACATGATCTTTCATATAGTGGCACTTGAGCCACGACTCTACATAGCGCGAAGCCTTTTCAGCACGGCGTTCGGTATCTGAAGTTTGCGTGCCCGCTCCATCTAAAGAAAAATCCATGACTGGCTGTTGAGTCTTAGTGACTTTTGCTTTAATGGCGCGATGCAGCATCAGATCAGGATAGCGACGGATCGGCGAAGTAAAGTGACTGTATTCATCATAAGCCAATCCAAAGTGACCAATATTGTCAGGCGCATAATTAGCTTGCATCATAGAACGCAATAGCATGCTATGAATGCTGATCGCGTCAGGGCGATCTTTGGTCGCTTCAATCAGGCGCTGGTAATCAGCCTGCGTTGGGCTCTCTTCTGGGAAGGAGAGACCGAAGTTTTTGGCGTACTCATGAATGCGCATCGACTTTTCTTGATCCGGCTTATCATGATTACGGTACAGTACCGGTAGCTCATGCTTTAAAGCGAAGTTTGCCGCGCAGGTATTGGCAAGCAGCATGCACTCCTCAATCAGCTTGTGCGCATCGCCGCGTGTACGCGGTACGATAGCCTTAATACCGCCTTTTTCATTGAACTTAATATAAGTCTCAACGGTCTCAAACTCCATAGCATGACGCTCTTCGCGCTTTTTGAGCAGTAAGTCATAGAGCTGATGCAAAGTATCGACGGATTTTTTCACCGCTTTATTACCCGTTAGTGACTTAGGAATACTGTCATCTTTAGGGTTAGCAAAGTAATCGTTGACTTGGTTATAAGTCAAACGCGCTTGCGAGTTCATTACTGCTGGATAGAACTCATAACCGGTCACGTTACCGGCACGTGAGACTTTGATATCTGCAACCATGCATAAGCGGTCAACATCAGGGTTCAATGAACATAAACCGTTTGAGAGCACCTCAGGTAACATTGGAATCACGCGATGCGGGAAGTACACGGAGGTTCCGCGCTCATAAGCTTCGACATCTAATGGTGAGTTCGGCGTCACATAATGGCTGACATCAGCGATAGCGACTAGCACGCGATAGTTACCGCCAGGGCGCTTTTCTGCGAATACCGCATCATCGAAGTCGCGAGCATCTTCGCCATCGATAGTTACTAAGGGCAGATCACGCAAGTCAGTCCGACCTTTCGTATCTTTTTCAGACGGCTCTTTATAGTCGTTCGCTTGCTTAAGAGTGGCTTCGCTAAACTCATGAGGAATATCGTAATTGAGTAAAGTGGTCTCAATAATCAGCTCACGATCGTTGTCATCATTGAGCACTTCAGTGATTTTACCCGTAGCAAACTCATGCTGGTTTGGCCAATCAATAATATCGACTTTGACCGGATCGCCTTGTTTGACATTCAAAGCGTCGACATGATCATCGGCTAAGGTAATAGGTTGATGATTATTCGGACTACCCAATTCAACACAATAACCGTCTTCATCTTTAGCTAAAGTGCCAATGAATTGATTTTGTTGACGCTCTACGACATCAACGATGCGCCCTTCGGTACGACCGCGATTATCAGTAGAAGTACCTACCGCCTCGACAGTATCGCCATTAAAGACCCAGCGCATCTGCTTTTCATGCAAGAAAAGATCTGGCATGTCGTCGAGCACCACAAAACCAAAACCTTTAGCGTGTGCTGAGACCGTACCGGTGACAATATCATGCTGAGTCACAGGACGATAACGATAAGGACGGCCTTCGCGATTTACTTGTCCATCACGCGCCATCGCTTTGAGACGATTACCTAGGGCATCGAACTGGTCAGGATCTTCGATACCGAAGATTTTAGCTAATGCTTTGTGCGTAATATCGCTATTATCACTAATCGTGCTGAGAATCAGCTCGCGACTGGGAATAGGGTTGTCATAGCGTTGTGCCTCACTTGAGGCGTTTGGATCATTCCAACTCATAAATTACCGTATCTATTTTTAAAATTATTAATAGGGACTATCTTAACACGAACCAGCAGACAATATCTTACGTCAATTGTTTGTGTTAAGTGTGATAGCAATAGGGATACGCTCAATTAATAAGCGTATCAGAGGTTTTGAACAGTACAGTAGAGACAGCTTAGAGAGATAGGCAGTGATTTGGATAATACATTTTTAGATATCGATACCAGACTTATCTGCTATCTTTTTACTATCCAACTCTTTTGATACTTCTAATACTGTTGTCTGATTCGATTTATCGAGATATTTTTGTGCTTTATCGACTTCACTGGTCAAAGTATTGACCGTTTGTTTCATATTCTCAAGCGCCTCAACCTTATAATTACTAATCATATCCATCGTATCATAGACATTATTGAAGGCGTTTTGTAATTTATCAAGCTCAATAGTGCTACTAGTTGCCTGCTCATGAATCTCACCAGATTGACGCTTGAGCATCTCTGAGGTCGATTCGATCAGACTGCTAGTGGTTTTGTTGAGTGCGGTGATCTGATCGAGTACCAGTTTTTGATTGGTCATCGCTTGTGCCACTACAACGGCGGTACGTAGTGCTGAGACTGTTGTCGTCGTAGCGCGATCGACGCCTTTGATCAGCTCCAAGTTATTCTTACGAATGGTATCGAGCGCTAGATACCCTTGTACATTGACCGCCAATTGCGTTAAAAAATCAGTATTTTTTTGACGAACATAGAACAGCATCTCTTCTTTAATGATGCGTGCTTTTTCAGGATCAGTGGCTTCTATCGCATGAATCTTTTGTTCTAGCTGCTCATCGATCTTTTTGCCGACATAAATATACTGACGTATCGACTGCATCAGCTCCCACATATTGACTTTTTCTTGCTCAATCGTGGCGTTGTCTTTGAGCAGCTCGTCTTTACCATTATACAGACTCGTGACGACGGCGTTAATATGCGACTGCGCTGACTCATATTGGCGAAAGTAGTCTTGTACTTTATTGCCAAATGGAATGATGCCAAATAGCTTACGCGAGCTTGTCAATTGTTTTTTGCTTGGGTCTAAATCCTCTACAATTCCGCGCAGCTCAGTCAAAGATTTGGCAATAGGAGAGTTATCGAACAAGCCATCGTTGAGACTTTTAGCAGGCAGGTCCAGCATGCGATTGGAAACTTGCGCGGACTCGCGAATCTCTTTTGAGCCTAGGTTATGAATAGATTGTACATTTTGCTGGAACTCAGGACTATTAGCAGAGTTAGTGAGCACATGATCGACAAAAGCATCGACTTTGGCATCAAGCTCTGGGATTTGACTCTCGTCAAGGGTGACCATTTGGTCCGCTTCACTTTTTTGCACTTCTCTGACGGGCTCAGGCGGCGTCAAAGAGATACTTGGCGTATTGGTGTTTTCAGGTGGAGTAAGTGGTTGCATAAAAGATCCTATAATGTCTAAAGGGAATGTTGCTTTTTAATCTTATCGTTGGATTATTTTAGTCGTTATTTATCTTACACTTAGGGTGCTAGATTTGCTTATCATTTCGGTTATAGTTTGATAAAAACTATTGCTAATAGTAAGCCTTTAAAGCAAAAAACCACCAATACACGTACGCATATTGATGGTCAAAAAATACAAAGACGTTATAAAATGAGGGGCGCTATGGGCTTATTTTTTTCTAGTAGGGCCTAGTAGCATACCCATCTGTCGACCTTCCATTTTTGGATGCTGCTCGACATTAGAGATCTCAGCAGTGTCTTCAATGATACGCTCAAGCTGGGCACGTCCAAGCTCTTGATGTGCCATTTCACGACCACGGAAGCGGATACTGACTTTAACTTTATCCTGATCTTCTAAAAAGCTGACGATTTTACGCAGTTTGACCTGATAATCGGCTTCGTCAGTACTCGGACGCAGTTTCATCTCTTTTAATTGAGTCTGCTTTTGGTTCTTCTTTGCCTCTTTTGCCTTTTGCTTTTGATCATAGAGGTAATGCTTATAATCCATAATCTTACATACGGGCGGTTTGGCATCTGGGACCAATTCGACTAAATCTAAATTATCTTCACGTGCCGCACTCAGCGCAGTTTCGATATCAACGACACCCATCTGCTCGCCATCTTCCTTAACGAGACGGACTTCTTTGACGTTAATATCTTCATTAATATTTAAACGGTTGGACTGTTTAATAGGTATTACTCCTCATCTGTTTTTGGGGTCTGTCGGCCTTTTTTGCTGACAGCGGTCTGTACTAATGCTATAAAATCATCGACACTCATCACGCCAAGATTCTCACCTTCACGCGTTCGGACATTGACACTGCCCGATTCAACTTCTTTATCCCCTAATACTAGCATATAGGGAATACGTTCTAATGTTTTCTCTCGTATCTTAAAACCAATCTTTTCGTTACGCAAGTCACTAATAGCACGAATACCTGCGTTTTTAAGCGCTTTTACTACATTTTCGCAGCTATCGGCTTGTTTATCGGTAATATTCATCACTGCTACTTGCTGCGGGGCGAGCCAAACTGGCATCCAACCGGCGTAGTTTTCGATCAAAATACCAATAAAGCGCTCAAACGAGCCAAGAATGGCGCGGTGCAGCATAATAGGGGTTTCGCGCTCGTTTTGCTCATTGACAAATTCGGCATCTAAGCGCTCAGGCATATTCGGATCGACCTGAATGGTACCGCACTGCCAAACTCGGCCAAGTGAGTCTTTTAGGCTGAACTCAATTTTCGGGCCATAAAACGCACCTTCGCCCGGCAGATATTCCCAATCGAGACCTGAGCTATCAAGGGCGTCGGACAGCGCTTTTTCAGCAAAGTCCCAAGATTCATCACTACCGACGCGCTTTTCTGGACGGGTCGAGAGCTTCATAATAATGTTATCGAAGCCAAAGTCTTCATATACTGCCAAGGTTAGCTTAATAAACTCTGCGACTTCTTCTTGAATCTGCGCCTGCGTACAGAAAATATGCGCATCATCTTGGGTAAAGCCGCGCACTCGCATCAAACCGTGCAGTGAACCAGATGGCTCATTACGATGACAAGAGCCAAATTCTGCCATACGTAGCGGCAGCTCACGGTAAGACTTTAACCCTTGATTGAACACCTGGACGTGGCAAGGGCAGTTCATCGGTTTTACCGCATAATCGCGGTTTTCACTCGACGTGGTAAACATATTGGTAGCATAGTTGCCCCAATGTCCCGAACGCTCCCACAAGCTACGATCGACGATCTGCGGCGTTTTGATCTCTTCATAGCCATTATCGTACTGCACTTTACGCATATACTGCTCAAGTACTTGATAAATCGTCCAGCCATTCGCGTGCCAAAACACCATGCCTGGCGCTTGCTCTTGCATATGGAACAAATCAAGCGCTTTACCAATCTTACGATGGTCACGCTTTTCTGCCTCTTCAATACGCTGGATATAAGCCTTTAGATCTTTTTTATCCGCCCAAGCCGTACCATAAATACGTTGCAGCTGCTCGTTTTTAGCATCACCGCGCCAATACGCGCCAGACATTTTGGTTAATTTAAATACCTTTAAAAACCGCGTGTTTGGCACGTGCGGGCCACGGCACATATCGACGTATTCTTGATGATGATACAGACCAAAAGCTTCTTCGCCCGGCATATCATTGATTAGTTTAAGCTTATAGTCCTCACCACGCTCTTCAAATATTTTGATCACTTCATCGCGCGGGGTTATCTTCTTTATGACGTCATAGTCTTGTTTTATCAACTGCATCATGCGCTTTTCTATCGCTTCCATGTGCTCAGGCGTGAAAGGCGTCTCGCTATAGATATCATAATAAAAGCCATCTTCGATCACAGGGCCAATGACCATCTTCACGTTAGGATAAAGCTGTTTGACTGCATGACCTAATAGATGCGCGGCAGAGTGACGAATGATATCGACACCGTCAGCGTCTCTTGGCGTCACAATCTCGACTTTGGCGTCATGGGTGATAGGATCGGATGCATCTACCAAATGACCATCTACTCGTCCAGCAACGGTGGCTTTGGCAAGACCAGCGCCAATACTTTGCGCCACTTCCATAACCGTGGTGTTGCCTTCAAACTCTTTTACGCTACCATCGGGTAAAGTAATCGCTACCATAATCTATTCACCTTTTTGAGTCCTTTAGCAGTGATGATTGCAACCATCAATCATATGACCGTCAGACCGCATCAATTGTACTCACATGTTGTGAGCTATCGTTGTTGTTTATTGGTTAGGCATCACTTAATACGCTTATTGATTTTGCTTCCTATATAGGTATAACTATTATAAGGTCAATGACAAAGAGTCATTTCTCAGTAAGCGTCGCAAACTAGCCTCTAAATACGGTTAAAGACTAAAGCAAGCATGCCGTGCTATAAAAGCGCTTACTATAGCAAAAACTAGCTATAAACACTAGAAAGTAAGGGATAGCGCGCTAAGTTATGCTTTATAGCTATATATTAAAATCAGCTAGCTATATAAAAACGACATAACAACGACTTCATAACCATAACTTCAATTGATAGGACAGATAGCATCAACGAAAGCTAACGACGCAAATTGCAGTGCTGACAAAGAGTATTGGAGATATAAAATAATAAGTCCCACCCAAGCAACTGATAGATATACAAATAATCACACCCTACAAACTAAATCAAAATAAATCCAAAACAAAGCTTGACGGTCAGAGCAAAGCGCGTATAATGCCACCCAGTCGAGAGGGAAGGCGGAATAATGAATAGCGCAGCTATTAAATAACCATCCAGCC
>NZ_JBPYDC010000030.1:0-26740 GCF_051847575.1 Psychrobacter sp. 1U2 | reverse complement strand
GCCAAAAACATTCTTGCGGTCGGGCTTGACCGTCTTGTAGAAGGAATCCCCTCCGTTTAGGGAGGGGAGGAAGTCAACTGTTGCAATCAAGCACTTTTCTTTAATCTGCTATCGGTTACAATATGAGCTAGAGATAATAATAACTAGGGTAATGACTTTATGGATAATGTATTAACGGCACAGTCGCATATTGAGCTTAAAAGCGGCAACAACGACATAATTAATATCGGCAACGATCAGCCGTTTGTGTTATTTGGCGGCATGAATGTTTTGGAGTCTAAGGAGCTAGCGTTTGAGATCGCTGAGCAATATATCGATATTTGCGAGCGCCTAGGGATTGGTTATGTGTTTAAAGCCAGCTTCGATAAAGCCAATCGTTCAAGCTTACACTCGTTTCGTGGCCCAGGTCTCGAGCAAGGCGTAGATTGGCTCGGTCAAATCAAAGAAAAGTACCAAGTGCCGATTATCACTGACGTGCACGAGCCGTATCAAGCACAGCCTGTCGCTGAAGTGGCCGATATCATTCAGCTGCCTGCTTTTTTATCGCGTCAGACAGATTTGGTCGAAGCGATGGCTAAGACGGACGCTATTATTAATATCAAAAAAGCCCAGTTCTTAGCCCCGCATGAAATGCGTCATATTATGAATAAATGTTTAGAAGCAGGCAACGACAAGCTCATCTTATGCGAGCGTGGTAGCGCGTTTGGCTATAATAATCTAGTTGTCGATATGCTCGGCTTTGATACCATGAAGCAAATGGATGTACCGGTATTTTTTGATGTGACCCATAGTTTGCAGCAGCCGGGAGCGCGTAGTGATAGCGCAGGTGGCCGCCGCGAGCAAATTACCACGTTAGCTCGGGCCGGTATGGCGACAGGGCTTGCAGGGTTGTTTCTGGAAGCGCATCCTAACCCTGAAGCGGCTAAATGTGATGGCCCTTGCGCGCTGCGTACCAGTCAGCTTGAGCCGTTCTTGCGTCAGTTAAAGCAGATTGATGAGTTGGTCAAAGGCTTTGAGGTGTTAGATACTCAGTAGAGTATCAGTCAATTGATTAACGGTTTTAGAAGGATAAAGGCATGGCAATTCAAGTAGCAAAGGTCAGTATTGAGAATATCGACGATAAAGAAGGTATCGATGGCGTGATGACCGCGCTCAAAAACATCCACGGGGTTACCGCTGTTGAGCTTGACCCAGCTACGAACATCGTGCTAATCCGCTATGATGATACCGATACGAGTATTCATGCGTTTAACGCTGCTATTAGTATGGTCGATTACGTCACCCAACCTTTTCCTATCGATGCGCCGCAGAACCCGCGTAACTTTGACTAATAGTCTGCAAACCTGTAGAAGGGTCTTAGTTTATTTTGAGTGATAGCTTAACTGAACCTAAGCGATTATTAAGCGCTTAATAAAGTGTTAACTAAATACCCTTGTTGTTAGCAGGAATATGCCTTAACGTAGTTAGGGCATGTCACTAATAATGACTCATTGCCTGATTGATACTGAAAATCGTAACTGTAAATGAGCGTTTTATTATTAGACAACCACTCATAAACAACAATAAGGAGCCTAACATGGCAAATCAAACGAGAATCATTAAAGTCGATGGTATGACTTGCGAGAAGTGTGTCGAGAGCGTACACGGTGCGACTGTCGGTATGGACGGGGTAGTAAGTATCGCGGTTGACTTAGCAGATAACTTAGCAACGGTTACTTTTGATGATGCAAAAACTAGTGCTGATAAGATAGCTAGCGCTATCGATAATGCCGGATTTGACGCTACCGTCGCTAACTCATAACTACAATTTTGAATACTATTAGAACCAGTTATTTTAGATAACTGGTTTTTTTATAGCTAATTACTCCATTCGTTGACATAAATGGTCTGTAAGCGCTTAGTGCTAAGTGACTGAGGGTGGTTACTGATTCAACGTCACTTAAAAAATGTCACTTGAAAATAGTCTGTAAAGCCTAATCTCATAACCATCACAATATATTTATTTCTTAATTATCGCTAAATGAGTGACCCCATGACTGATTATTCCCGCACAGCTACTGACGAGTCTTATGAGGTAAATACTGATATTCAGGCCAATACTGACTTGCAGCGCCAGCGTGCGCATCTACAACTGGCGATTGACGGTATGTCTTGTCAGGCTTGTGCCTCACGTATTGAAAAGGTACTCAATAAAAGGGATGAGATTTATGAGGTCAATGTCAATTTCGCCGGAGAGACTGCGAACGTTGATTATAACCCTGGGCAGACCACGCCTGAGCAAATCACTGAATGGGTCAATAAGACTGGGTTTGTCGCCAATTTGCAGGCAGGCGATAGCTTATTTGCCAAAACCGATGAAGATACCGCGACTAAATGGCCTTGGCGCTTAATCGCGCTCTGGATCTGCTTGGCGCCTTTTTTAGTCGGTATGGCAGGTATGCTAACAGGCTTTGGTATGGCGTGGATGCCACCGGTTTGGATACAGTTTATACTCGCAACTATCGTCCAGTTTGGTCTAGCACTGCCTTTTTATAGTAGCGCTTGGGCCTCGATTAAAGGCGGCTTGGCTAATATGGATGTGCTAGTCGTCATCGGCACTTTAGCTATTTGGGGATATTCTACTTATCTGTGGCTGACACATGGCGATGGAACATTAAATAGTTTACTGCAAAGTGGACATGCCAGTGGTCATGGTGCAGAGAGCTTAGGCGTTTATTTCGAAGCTGGGGTGATGGTCATCGCCTTTGTGCGTACGGGTAAGTACCTAGAAGAGCGTACCAAAAAGCACAGCTTAAACAGCATAGATTTATTATTGTCTTTAACGCCAGATGAGGTCGAGCTACAACAGGCGGATGGTAGCTTTCAAGCGGTGGCGCTAGCTGAGATACAAGTCGACGATATATTACGCGCTAAGCAAGGTAGCCGTGTCGCGACCGACGGCACAGTGATTGAAGGTAGCGGCTGGTGTGAAGAGAGTCATCTAACGGGTGAGTCGGTACCGCTAAAAAAAGAGGTGGGTGATGAGCTGTTAGCAGGGGCGCTGGTCGAGAACGGTAGTTTATTATATCGTGTCCGTGCTAAAGGTAGTGATACGAAGCTTGGCGATATGGTGCAAGCACTTAGTGACGCCCAAGGCTCCAAGGCGGATCTTGCCCGCCTTGCTGATAGAGTGACAGCCATCTTTGTGCCAGTAGTGGTAGCCATTGCTGTTATTACCTTTGCCATTACTTGGTGGCTGACAGGGATGGTCGATACGGCGCTGATGCATGCGGTGTCAGTATTAGTGATTGCTTGCCCTTGTGCGCTAGGACTAGCAACGCCTGCAGCGATTATGGCAGGTATGGGAGTCGCAGCAAGACACGGCGTTTGGTTCAAAGATGCGCAAAGTCTTGAGGCAGCGGGTCATATCGATACCGTCGTACTTGATAAGACAGGGACGCTAACCCTTGGTAAACCGGCTATCGTTGATCAGATGATGGTCGATAAATCAATAGCTACCGATGATGTGCTCCAGATAGCTGCTAGTGTGGAGGCGCATGCTAGTCATCCACTAGCGACTGCGCTTATCAATGCAGCGAGTGCGCGTCAGTTAGAGCTAATGCCCGTAATAGATATAAATGTAGTCAAAGGTGCAGGTATCCAAGCGACTATTGAAGGCTTAGGGGTAGTCAAAGTCGGTACCGCGGAGTTTGCTAGTTTAAAGCTGCCGAGACTGATGCCAAAAGTCTGGCAAATCGCCAGTACAGTCGCGGTGAGTATCAATGATGAACCGCTCGGCGCTTTTGCTTTAGCGGATGATCTAAAAGCAGATACGCCGCAAGCGATTAGCGCACTGCAAGAGGCAGGTCTCAAGGTTATTCTGATGAGTGGCGACAAGCAGTCGGTGGTCGATCATGTCGCTTGGCAGTTGGGTATTGATGAGGCTTATGGTCGTATGAGTCCGCGTGATAAAGCCAGTCAAATTGCCAAATTACAAACCGCAGGCCATAAAGTAGCGATGGCAGGCGATGGGGTTAACGATGCTCCAGCTATGGCCACCGCGGACGCCAGCTTTGCGATGTTTGAGGGTACAGATGTGGCACAGCATAGTGCCTCTGCGCGCTTGATGGGTGAGTCTTTGATGCACATTGACGCGGCGCAAAAGATCGCCAGCGCCACCCTGCGTAACATCAAACAAAACTTATTCTTTGCTTTTATTTATAATTGCTTAGGTATTCCCTTAGCGGCTTTTGGTTTCTTAAACCCTATGATTGCGGCGGCTGCGATGGCGCTAAGCTCTATTTCTGTCTTAATGAACGCGCTACGGTTAACGCGGTTTAAAACCAAAGTTGAGCTGGATGATACCGCTCCTAAACCTTTGCTTGAGAAACAAAGCATAGCATCTTAAAGCTTCGCAAAATTTAATCGAATTTATGCTATGATGCCAACTATTAAAGCTCATTTTATTTTCCCTTTTTTATCCCACACACTTGGCATGACCAAAGGAATTCACAGACATTATGTACGCTGAAGAAATCACTAACGTTACGGCAATTAAAGACATTCGCGC
Organism: Psychrobacter sp. 1U2; assembly: GCF_051847575.1. Taxonomy (NCBI): domain Bacteria; kingdom Pseudomonadati; phylum Pseudomonadota; class Gammaproteobacteria; order Moraxellales; family Moraxellaceae; genus Psychrobacter; species Psychrobacter sp. 1U2. The sequence continues at coordinate 22,191 of NZ_JBPYDC010000030.1, read as the reverse complement.
TCGTGAGATTTTAGACTCACGGGGTAATCCAACGATTGAAGCGGATGTTATCTTAGCTGATGGTACTGTTGGCCGTGCTGCTGCACCAAGTGGCGCCTCAACGGGCTCACGCGAAGCGCTTGAGCTACGAGATGGCGATAAAGATCGCTACTTAGGTAAAGGCGTCAAAAAAGCCGTGGCTAACGTTAATAGCCAAATTCGTAGCGCGCTGATGGACAAAAACGTCACTGACCAGCAAAAAATCGATGATGCGATGATTGCCCTTGATGGTACCGAAAACAAAGAAAGCCTAGGCGCTAATGCTATGCTAGCTGTTTCTTTAGCAACTGCAAAGGCTGCAGCAAAATCACAGAGCCTACCGCTACATCAGTATATCGCCAATCTGCGTAATCAGACCTCTTTGACCATGCCAGTACCGATGATGAACATCCTAAATGGCGGTGAGCACGCAGATAACACCGTTGATATTCAAGAGTTTATGATTGAGCCGGTAGGTTTTACGAGCTTCTCAGAAGCACTGCGCGCGGGTACGGAGATTTTCCATAGTCTAAAGTCAGTACTAAAAGCGCAAGGCTTAAATACCGCGGTAGGTGATGAGGGCGGCTTTGCCCCTAATTTGCGTAGCAATGAAGAAGCTATCACTGTCATCATGCAAGCGATTGAGCAAGTCGGCTATAAAGCGGGCGAGGACATCCATTTAGCGCTTGATTGCGCTGCTAGCGAGTTTTATAAAGACGGTAAGTATATCTTGGCAGGCGAGGGTAATAAGACTTTTGATAGTCAAGGCTTCTCTGATTATCTGGTCAATCTAGCACGCCAATATCCGATTATCTCTATCGAAGATGGTTTAGATGAATCGGATTGGGACGGCTGGAAATACTTAACCGAACAAATCGGTGATAAAGTCCAATTGGTTGGTGATGATTTATTTGTTACTAACCCTGCTATCTTGCAAGAAGGTATTGATAAACATATTGCCAATGCCATCTTGATTAAGTTCAATCAAATCGGTACGTTATCTGAGACACTTGATGCTATTTATATGGCTAAAAAGAACGGCTATGCGACCATTATCTCGCATCGTTCAGGTGAGACTGAAGACAGCACTATCGCTGATCTAGCGGTCGGTACTGCTGCCGGTCAGATCAAAACTGGCTCACTATGCCGATCAGATCGCGTTGCGAAATACAATCAGCTCCTGCGTATTGAGCAGCAAGTTCGTGCTAGCTACCGCGGTGCCGATGAGTTCATAGGCTTGCGCGGTTAACGCACTTGCTCGCTAAACGGTCTTTTTCTACTGGGTTAGAAAAAGACCTTTTATTATCATTAATGTGAAACTCCTTTATGAAGTATTTCAGTCAGTTCATGCTCCTTGCTTTAGCCGTTGCGGTGCTTTTAGGGCTACAGTATCAGTATTGGCTAGGTGAAAATGGCCGCTTCGCAAGCAAACAGCTATTGACGCAGATCGAAGAGCAGCAGCAATCTAATGACAATCAGATAGCGGCGAATGAGTTGCTACGTACGGACGTCCATGATCTAAAGACCGGTCTTGAGGCCGTAGAAGAGCATGCGCGCTTAGATTTAGGACTGATCAAGCCTAATGAAACCTTTGTACAGATATCTACCGCCCCGACTACCCATAGCAGCTATAACCCATAACCATTATAAAATAAAACTGCTTTTGAGCTGATTTCTGCGTCTTCACTTTCCTGCCTTTTTGAATACCGATGATAGCCCTGTCATGAATACTACTCCGAACATACACACCATGATTGTCGCTGCCGGTCGCGGCAGCCGTTTTGGCGCTGTTATTGCCAAACAGTACACTAAGATCAACGAGCAAACGTTATTGCAGCATAGCGTAACTCGGCTAGCTTCTAGCGGCTATATAAACCACTGTTATCTTGTCATTGCGGCTGATGATGAAGTAGCATCAACCTTAACGTTTGCACTACCGATTGATTATGTCATCGGCGGAGCGGAGCGTTGGCAATCCGTACGTGCTGGCGTTAGCGCTATTCTTGAGAGTGGCGCTAATAAAAGCGATCTCATCTTGATCCATGATGCTGCCCGTCCGGCTGTGCCCACCGAGGATATCGATAGCGTTATCACAGCTGCCATGTCTGAACCATACGGCGCTATCTTAGCGGCTCCGGTTGCAGATACCTTGAAGCTGTCTGCAGCGCTACCTAAGCAGCACTTCGATGATAGCAGTGAGTTTTCTGACAGCGATAACGATTATATAAAAACGACGGTTAACCGTCAGCACATGTGGCAAGCACAAACGCCGCAGGTCTTTCGAATCGGGGAGCTGAGCCGTCTGTTAGACTATATCAATGAACATCAATTACATATCACTGATGAGGCGAGTGCCTTTGAATATTTAGATCTACCTATTCGCTTGGTCAGTGGTAGCCGGCAAAATATAAAATTAACCTTTCCTGATGACGCTATAGTGTTAGCTGCTATTATGACAGCTCAAGCCTAAACAAAATAAACAAAAGTTCTTAATCGTACCTAAAGGCAGTTATTCTCTCAATATGAATAAGATAGGCTGTCACTCCCAAAAAAATACATCGGAAGAAGCTAAATTCGACATCTAAGTTATCCTATCTGGAAACAACAACCAGTTCCTCGTTAGTCTCACCTCTAAAAATTATTAAAATCCTCTTAATTACAATTAATTAGCGCTTAAAGCAGAGTTTGTTTGCTTTGTTGACTATAAAGGCCTATGATGTAACCAAGTTCATACAATTATACTAAAAATCTTATAATACATATAATACAGCATGACATTTTTAATTAATTTTGGCAGGCCTTTATATGATCAACAGTAGGCGCTTGTTCAGTAGTTAACTGGTTTGCTTAATTATTTGTCTATATCATAATAAGGAGAATCTGATTGTCAAAGCTCAATGAAATGACAAGCTCAGACACCACTGATCTCTATCAATTTATCTATATTAGTCGTATTACTTCTATAGGGTTATCCGGCGCGAGTACCCTTAACGATATTGCTGAAGCCTCAATTGCGCACAATAAAGCCGAAGATATCTCAGGTATCCTCTGTTATGGTAATGGCTATTTTTTTCAATATATTGAAGGCTCAGAACAAGCCTTAACGAATCTAAAAAATCGTATATTAAAAGACAATCGTCATAAGGAAGTGCAGACTTTAGAGTTTTCGGCTATTACTGAACGCCGCTTTACTGGATGGTCATTACGCTCAATCATTCTTGAACGTTGGATGCTCAAAGATCCTAAAATGAAAGCGCTGCTACCATTCAAGCCTTATGATTGGGCCTCTAATGAATGGATGAGATTTTTAGATATTCTGCAAGGCTACTACGAAAACCAAGAAATAAAAGGCGAAATCGATACGCAGCCTATTAAGTACAGTGCGCTAGGTTTAACCTTTAGTAGAGTTGTCGGCCAGCATCAAGCCTTTTTTCTTATTCAGACCGTATTAGGGGTATTGATTATTTTTGCTTTATTGTGGTTTATGTTGTCAGATAAGCTATAAGCACTTAAAAAATTTAGTCGTTTATTAGATTATCATAATCATCATAAAGGCCAGCATTATGCTGGCCTTTTGTGATTTAAGATTGGGAGTTATGAGTAGCCTAAGAGGTATTTCTCTATCGGTCAGTCCTTTATCGAATAGGTATTACGCCCTAAATGGGACGAAGATATAGCCGCACAAAGTGAACCATAGAGTATAACTTTAAGGCATAAAAAAACCTTCAAAATCTATTAGATTTTGAAGGTTTTAAAAGCGCTTACTATTAAAAATAGGCATTTTAATATGTGGCGTCCCCAGGGGGATTCGAACCCCCGTTACCGCCGTGAAAGGGCGGTGTCCTAGGCCTCTAGACGATGGGGACTAGGTCATACGCTTCAGCTGCTTTCACCATTTATGCTGAAGTGGTGCACATTCTAATAGCGTCTGTGCTTACTGTCAAGCTTTTTTCTACGTTTTTTTAGCGTTAAATATCTTTTTTTGAGCGCCCGGCGAGGATGTAGATTATTCTTTTTTAAATGATGGCGAATCCATAAAGAAGTACAAGCACTAATCGTTATCGCTAAAAGCATATAACCTAAAATGGTCGCCCATAGTTTCGTTTGCGGGTCCATAGCAAAATCCTTTTTAATGACCTCTATCACTCATCATACGCATGATTGCACCTGACGAGCAAGCGAAGGTAGATAAAGATTACAAATGCTATTCAACTCCCTGTGGTCGCTGTGTTTTATTCTTCCTGTTCACTAGTTGTTTCTTGCTTGTCGTCTGACTCTGGTTCTAGCGTTTCGGCATGTAAGGCGTTGGCGAGCATTGGGTAGCTGTTGAGAATATGACAAAAAAGCTCTGCTGTTTTTTGTGTATCATAGAGCGCTGAGTGGGCGTCATTACCATCAAACTCTAGCCCTGCAGCCTTACACGCACGCGCTAGTACGGTCTGCCCGAAGGCTAAAGCCGATAAAGTGACCGTATCAAAGACTGAAAACTGGTGAAAAGAGCTATGGTTTTTGCTGTTGGTACGTAGCACCGCAGCATTTAGGAACCCTAAATCAAAATGAGCATTATGACCGACCAAGACGCATTGACGACACTCTTGCTCTCGGCGTACTTCTTTGAGTGCTTTGAAAATACGGCGTAGCGCGGTCTTTTCATCTTCCGCGATGGCTTTACGCATAGGGTTGTTGGGGTCAATACCGGTAAATGCTAAGGCTTTGGGCTCTAGGTTTGCGCCTTCAAACGGCTCTATATGCGCGTTTAATGCCTCTCCTAAATAAAAAACCCCTTCATCATTCAGTAGAATCGGAATACAGGCAATCTCTAGCAGGGCATCGGTCTGCGCGTTGAAACCAGCGGTTTCTACATCGACGACAACAGGCATAAACTTACGAAAGCGCTCTTTTAAGGTCATCGGCGCAGGCGACTCTATGGCCTCCAGGTCAGCTGAAGGAGTGCCGTTTTTATTCTTAGCTGTAGTATTCATTAAATTTTCGGTGGACGAAGTCATCTCGCTTTGCATAGTCATAACCATCTAAATCGTGTTTATCATCAGTGAGAAAGCCGTTTTACAACGGCTTAATAAACTGCGCTCATTGGCGAAGTTTGAGGTTGGCTGGATTATCCGTTAGGCTTTGATAGACCAAGGTAGCGTCTCACCGGCCATTAGTGGGGTGAGGGTAGAGCCATCAAAGTAGGGATAAGCATTCGGGACTTTCATAGGAGTCTTAGTCAAAGTGACCGTCTCAGAGTTCAGCTGCAATCCATAGAACTGAGCACCAAAACGACTGGCAAAACCTTCTAGTTTATCGATTTTACCGACGCTATCAAAAGCCGTAGCATATAAAGCAAGCGCCACCTCTGAGCTATAACAGCCAGCACAGCCGCACGCAGCTTCTTTTTTATGAGTGGCATGCGGGGCGGAGTCGGTACCCAAAAAGAATTTTGGATTACCACTAGTCGCGACATCTAGTAATACTTTTTGATGGCTTTCGCGCTTTAGGATAGGCAGGCAGTATAAATGTGGTCTGATGCCGCCCACTAACAAATGGTTGCGGTTAAGCATTAAGTGCTGCGGGGTAATTGTCGCGGCGATATGATTGCCTTGTGACAATACAAAATCCGCTGCATCACTGGTAGTAATATGCTCCATGACGATCTTCAGCGTAGGAAACTTACCGATGATTTGTCCCATGACCTCTTCTAAAAAGCGTTTTTCTCGATCAAAGATGTCCACATGACTATGAGTGACCTCACCATGAATGAGGAGCGGTAAGTTGTGCTTCTCCATAGCCTCAAATATATCAGCGCGGGCGTTAATATCAGTGACTCCATCAGCAGAGTTGGTCGTAGCGCCGGCTGGATAGAGTTTGACCGCTTGCACGATGCCGGATTGTGCGGCAGCTTCGATATCTTTTACACTCGTTTGATCGGTCATATACAAAGTCATACGCGGATCAAAGGCAGCTTTACGCTCCTTTGGGATATCGCTTATTTGTAGTTGCTGCAAGATACGCTCACGATAGGCGCGAGCATCAAGGGTGTTTTTGACGGGCGGGACGAGGTTTGGCATACAGATGACGCGATTGAAGCTGGATGCTGCGTGCGGCACTGTAGTCGCAAGCGCCTGATCATCACGTAAATGAAGATGCCAGTCATCTGGCTGAAGGATAGTTAACTCTGCAATCGAATCAGTAATAGGGATCATAGCGCTCAATAGGTTGATTGATGAAACAAAAGGCGTAAAAATGCTCTGATAAAACTACATTTATTGTTTTGCTATCATAACAGGTTTACTGACATGACTGAATATGTGGCTGCACATCTCTACATAATTATTCGCAAAGGCAAGCGAGCTGGGGCACAGCTTAGCCTGATGCGCTAAGCTTACGCGCTGTTAGACTTTTGCCCATAGCAAATATGATGTACACTGGAGATGGAATCTATTTTTGACTCAGTTTTCATCTTTGTTCGTGCTTTTTTGATCTTTTCGATGCTATTTATCATTAAATTTACCACTAATTATACTTAACAGGAGTTATTTATGGCTCAACTTGATCCAAAAAATATCAATAAAATTGTCTTAGCCTATTCAGGTGGCCTTGATACTTCCATCATCGCCAAATGGCTACAAGAAACTTATGATGCAGAAGTTATCACCTTTACCGCTGATATCGGTCAGGGCGAAGAAGTTGAGCCCGCTCGCGCCAAAGCGGAAGCGATGGGTATTAAAGATATTTATATTGAAGACTTACGTGAAGAGTTTGCTCGTGATTATGTCTTCCCGATGTTCCGCGCTAATGCCATCTACGAAGGCGAGTACTTACTTGGTACTTCTATCGCCAGACCGCTTATCGCTAAGCGCTTGGTTGAAATTGCCGAAGAGCATAATGCTGATGCTATCAGCCATGGTGCAACCGGTAAAGGCAATGATCAAGTACGTTTTGAGCTAGGTGCTGTCGCTTTGTCTCCTGATATTGTCACTATCGCGCCTTGGCGTGAATGGGATCTATCGAGCCGTGAGAGCTTGATGAAATACGCTGAAGAGCATAATATCGCAATCGATTACGCCGGTAATAAGAAAAAATCTCCATACTCTATGGATGCCAACTTACTGCACATCTCCTATGAAGGCGGGATCTTAGAAGATCCGTATGCAGAAGCTGAAGAAGATATGTGGCGCTGGTCAGTCAGCCCAGAAGAAGCGCCTGATGAGCCGCAATATCTAGAATTAGAATACAAGAAAGGCGATCTCGTTGCTATCGATGGAGAAGCGCTCAAGCCTTATGAGGTTATGATCAAGCTCAATGAGCTTGGCGGCAAGCATGGTATCGGCCGTTTGGATATCGTTGAAAACCGTTACGTCGGCATGAAGTCGCGTGGCTGTTATGAGACGCCAGCCGGTACTATCATGCTAAAAGCGCATCGCGGCATTGAGTCTTTGACTTTAGATCGAGAAGCGGCGCATCTAAAAGATGAGATCATGCCACGCTATGCCAAGATTATTTATAACGGCTACTGGTTCAGCCCTGAGCGCCTTATGCTACAAGAGCTTATCGATAAGTCGCAAGAGTATGTCAACGGTACCGTACGTGTGAAACTGTATAAAGGCTGCGTGAGTGTCGTTGGCCGTAAGTCAGATGATTCATTATTCGATGAAAAGATCGCTACTTTTGAAGATGACGCGGGTGCTTATGATCAAAAAGACGCTGAAGGTTTCATCCGTTTAAATGGTCTACGTCTAGCGATTGAAGCCAGTCGTGGTCGTGATCTATCTAAGTAAGACTACCAAATCGTATTTTAAGACTTATGACAAAAACAGAGACTTTAGGTCTCTGTTTTTTTATGGAGCAATACTTTTATCACTAGACCTATTCAGCAGCGTCTTCGTCATCGACTTTTACGATAGCGACGTCCTGTTGTTCGCGCTCTTCAGCTTGATCGTGCTCTATAACGGCTTCGGTTGCTGTTATCGTGCCGCTTGATTTTTGTGTTTGATACTTTAAGGTAGCCAAAGCACTGAGCGCACCAATGACCAGGATAATTATAAGAATGACAGGGTTTTTCCAAAGCGGTGCTGTAGGCTCGTACTCGATCGGCGTCTCACTAGTAGTAGTAGGTGTATTATCGCTATTACCACCGATTAAAGCTAAGCTGACTAGAGGCGCGGTTGGCGGATCTATGGGTTCAGAGGCTATACGCAGACGCTGACGATTCAGATAAATATCAGAGATTTTGGCGAGCTGTAACAGCCAGCGTTGATGCGGCACACTAATACTAGGCATCTGAGTAAATACGAGTAAATCGTTATGTCGGCCTTGTTGAATATTCTCAGGCGAGCGGCCTATTACCCTTAGATAATTAGACGTCGCTTGCTGCATATCTTGCGCAGAAGCATGAAGATTAGGCGTAAATTTCGTTAGCTCATACCAGTAAGGATCAAACGCTGGTGGTCTGATATCAAGCGCTTCGGTATTGACTTGTTCAGTGCTGGCTATCTCAGTGTCGGTGGCTTCACAGCTTAGCGCTTGCGAATTTGCAGTCGTATGTAACTCATTATCCTTAAGTTTAGTTGGAATCATATCTTTGCTACTATCTGCTGAGTCTGCTGCAAAACGCTGCTTGGTTAAGAACTGCGGTTGCAGGGCGAACCATTTTTCCAACTCTTCATTATCTAATTGACTGTACTCTGTCAAAATAGCCAGCTCGCGTAGCACGATAATAGTCAAAGTACCGAGGAGGATTTTGACTTGAGCGGCACTGGCATCAATTTGACCGGCAATATAGTCACAAGCCTGATTGACACGAGTACTATCAATGAATAAAGTCTCAGTGACGTCATGGCGATGATAAAGTGTGGCGCTTAATGTCGCAAAATTCATCGCATTGTACTGGCGTAGCTCTTTAACCGCTGCTCGTGAGAACAGCTTCTTATTCACCGCTTGCGCTTGGTAGCGCTGCTGGTAGGCTAACAACGCAGCAAGGATGGCCTGCACGCTGCTGTTTACGGCTATACGGGTTTGCGGTAGCGAGAGAGTGGCAGTATCGGCCAATAAAGAGGTCAGAGGCTGAATATCTTGATACAAAAAATCATACATCGACACGCGTGTCGGTGAAATAGTGGTCATAATCTGCTAGCATCAAAAAGTGTTTATCTATCTTACGGTGCAAGCTATGCAGATACAATCCCCTAACATTAGAAAATTTTAGGGGATTTTTATGTTATTGATAGGGCTAATAATTTTATTTGGATCTATATATGAAAAATATCAATATATCAAAGACACAAGTGATCATTAACATCGCGGCGCAGACGTTAACGCTATATCACAATGAAGTAATGAGCCATCATTATCCTATCTCAACTGCCAAAAACGGTATAGGTAGTCAACAAGACAGTGGCTGTACACCGCTTGGTCGTCATGTTATTGCCCAAAAAATTGGTGGCAATGCGCCTATGAATACGGTGTTTGTCGGACGCGTTGCTACTGGTGAAGTATATAACGCAGAATTAGAGAGTCAGCATCCACAGCGAGATTGGATCTTAAGCCGTATTCTGTGGCTTAGAGGCTTAGAGGACGGCGTCAATAAAGGAAGTAATGAGCAAGGCGGCTGCGATACCTATCAGCGTTACATTTATATCCACGGCACTCCTGATAGTGAGCCGATGGGCGTACCTCTCTCGCATGGCTGCGTGCGTATGCGTAATGCCGATATCATTGAGCTATTTGCCCAAGTAGCAGAAGGCACGCCCATAACGCTTATAGACAGTTAGCATGAGAGCGTACCTTTCGATGATTGAATAGCTTTAGGGATAAAGCTTATCCCCTTAAGTCTATTTTGCAACTATTTGTTTAGGTCAAAGTAGCGCTTACCAAAAGATAGCAGTATCTTGCAGCTTAGCCAAACGTTTTTTGCAGCGTTTGGTATCAGACTCTAGCTGTGCGGCAAACCATCCCGCCCCATATAGAGCTTGCGTGTCAGTGCTAGATTTTTGCTGATAATAGTGCTGATATTGGCGATGATCTAAATACTCTCCAAGCGCTCGCTGCGCTTTTGCCAGACGTTTTAGCCAACGTTTGCTTTTTTTCTTTGAATATAGGGGAGCGGCAAACTCGCTGAGATAGCGCATTTTTTTGAGCTGTTTACGCAGTTGGTGCGCTTTATCATGGATAGTAGCGCTTTGATCAGTATCATCGATAGACTCCTCTAAACAGACATCTTCAAAATCATACTCAGCATTGAGCAGCTTAATATGCTGCTTAGAGAGTCTTTTTGCTAATTTATCTTGCGCGCATTTATTGGCCTTTGGCTCAAAAGCTATATCACTCATAGTAAAGGCAATAAGCTCAAGTAAAGTCAGCTGAAAGTCATTGGCGCGAACGGCATCTATCGGCGTTATTCTTATTTTGTCGATATCAGTACTCCAATCGACGATAGGCGCGCCAGAGTATTGTAGTTTTGGCTCAATATCAGTGACTAAATAAGCGAGCTGGCGATAGTCGCCAAGTAACGTCGCCGTTTGTTTTAGGATAGGCAGCCATTCTGGATTGAGCTGCTCGGAGAACTTCTTAAAGCTCTTAAGAGCGCTACGTAATCTTTGTATGCCTATACGTAGCTGCAGCACATGCTCGTTATCTTTACTGCCAGCCGCGATGGCGCTACTATTGGGCAGTATTTGCAGTAGACAATTATGTACGACTGCACGCATAAACGCTGGCATACTACTGTCTTCATAAACACTTAGCGCGTCTAGATCGGCGCAAACTGCAGAGCTAAAGTTTTTCTCTTGGAGTAATAAACCACCACGCTCAGCTTTAGTGACTGTGGATAGACACAGCTTATAGCGTTTGCACCATACTTTTGCAGTGGTGAATAAAAAGTCGAGATCGCCTGAGACCAGCTCAAACTCTATCTCTTGCATATCTTGTACTTTTGATTCATCAGTACCATGAATAATCTTGCCATGATCATAGGCCACTTCAATCGTACTCACCGTATCTTGCTCATCTGCGCTGTCTCTTTCACAGTCTACTAATAAGCGAGTGGTGCGCTCGATGTCAGTGACATATTGACGAGTTAATTTTTTGTTAATTTTTTTGAGCTTAAAATCTGCTAGAGCCGGGGCAATAGCTGTCTCTTGGTATATAGATAAATCAGGCAACAAGCTATCCGTCTCTAGCATCGTCTGCACCAGTTCACTATCTAGAGTGGTATTGTGCTCCAATCGCGCAGCAATACCATCGCCGCCGGCTTTGATAGTTTGCACCCATTCATCGCCTTCAAGACGAATACGTAGCCCTATACCGCTTTTGGCAAGCTCTTGCTTAGGCGTATCAAAATAATGGGCGGACATCATTGTCGTCTGTGAGGATTTTACTTTTGCTTGACGCATAAGACCTTTTAATCGAGCTTGTGGCACCAAGAACTTCAATTCAATCTCTTGCATGATGTCTCCTATAGGTTTTAATAATAGCTAGTTTATTTCTATCCTATGAAAGCTATCAGTGAATAACAAGTAAAGTTTTGCCTAATACTGAAGTAATGGTCGTAATAGCTCCAATACTCTTTATATACAATGCTCTTATGAAAAGTGAGTTGGCACGGATGCATTACCCGAATTAACTGCAGACAAAATATAGCCATAAAAAAAGCCACCCTACAGTTTGTAGAGTGACTTTTATTTAAGCTTACAAAGCTATGAGTTATTCATAGCTTATAGCTTTGGATTAGCCGAACTGGTTCATAGTGTTCTTGCCACCACCAGCTTTTAGAGCGTTGTCACCTGAGAAGATCTCTTTGTGATCATCGCCAAGGTCAGAACCGGCCATTGCTTGGTGCTTAACGCATGAGATGCCTTCACGGATCTCTTTACGCTGTACGCCAGCGGCATACGCAAGCATACCTTCTTCACCGAAGTAACCTTTAGCTAGCTCATGCACACTTAGAGCAGTCGTGTGATAAGTTGGTAGCGTGATTAAGTGATGGAAGACACCTGCTTCACGTGAGGCATCACGCTGGAAGTTCTTGGCAGCTTCGTCAGCAGCTTGATCAAGCTCAGTACCATCATAGTCGCTGCTCATTAAGTCATCTTTGTTGTACTTAGAGATGTCTTTACCTTCTTCTTCCCACTTAGCGATGATTTGCTTACGGAAGTTTAGCGTCCAGTTGAATGATGGGCTGTTGTTATACACGAGCTTCGCTTTTGGCTGCTGCTCTTTGATGCGATCTACCATCATTTTGATGTGTTCTACGTCTGGAGTAGGCGTCTCGATCCATAGTAGGTCTGCACCGTTTTCTAGAGCGGTTACACAGTCAAGGACAACACGGTCGATATTGGTGTCTTCACGGAAGCTGTACAAGCCGTTTGGCATACGAACTGGACGTACCAATTTGCCGTCATGCTTTAGTAAGCTATCGTTCTCATTTGCGTCTTCAATGCTTACTTCTTCCATTTCTAGGAAGTCAATATATTTAGAAGCTAGGTCGCCTGGCTCATTTGATACTGGGATTTTTTGAGTTAGTGATGCGCCTTCAGAGTCAGTACGGGCAACGATCACACCGTCTTCAACACCTAGCTCTAAGAAAGCATAGCGAATAGCGTTAAGCTTAGCGATGTAGTCTTCATGCGGTACCGTTACTTTACCAGCCTGGTGACCACACTGCTTAGCGTCAGATACTTGGTTCTCAACTTGGATAGCACAAGCACCAGCTTCGATCATTTGCTTGGTTAGCAAGTAAGTGGCTTCTTCGTTACCAAAACCGGCATCGATATCAGCGATGATTGGCACAACGTGTGAGTCGAAGTTTTCGATTTTTTCTAAGATAGCTTTAGTGTCTTGACCTGCTTCTTCAGCAGCGTTTAGCTCACGGAAGTAGTCGTTCAATACTTTAGCGTCAGCTTGGCGTAAGAAAGTATAGATCTCTTCGATAAGCTTAGGTACTGAGGTTTTTTCGTGCATAGATTGGTCAGGTAGAGGACCGAACTCAGAACGTAGCGCAGCTACCATCCAGCCTGATAGGTAGATATAAGTCTTTGCGGTAGTACCAAAATACTTTTTCTTCGCATACATGGTTTGTTGAGCAACAAAACCGTGCCAAGCACCTAAAGACTGAGTATACTGAGAAGTATCATTGTCATAGTCTTCCATATCTTGACGCATGATTTTAGCAGTGTACTTTGCAATGTCTAAACCGGTTTTGAAGCGGTTTTGTATCATCATACGGGCAGCATCAGTTTCGCTGATATTCTGCCAGTTACCATGCTTTTGCTTTAATTCACGTACTAAATCGATAGCTGACTTATAGGTTGTTGACATTTACTGTCTCCTTGGTGGGGTGAAAAAAACGAGGTAAAATAAGATTTTATCGCAAATAATATTATGCGGGACTAGGGTTGCGACTACTTTGATATTGATCGATTACTTAATACTGAATACCTACCTTGTTATCTTATTGGTCGTCTAATAATAGAGCCGGCATTCGTCTTCTTGAAATATTAGGACTATTACCCTAAACAAACATGCCTATAAATACAAGGTGTTTGATTTAAATTATTGACGAAAAAAAAGTAAATGAGTCGTCAAGAAGGAACATTAGGGCGATAGCGCTGAAGCTACTTGTTATCCATCAGAAATGTTACAATATTCGCCAGTAACATGGCTTAGAGCTTGCATGCGAGTTAATCGTTGAGTCTTACTATAGACAATTTAGTGTGATTTACCTAATTTATGATAGTTATCTTTAGTATTTATTAAAAGTATAGTCTAATAAAATCAGTAGGTTATATATAAAAATAATAGACTAGATTGGTTGCCTAATAGTTTCTTGTAAAAGTTAATGAGCACATTCGGTTTTTTGGATCGTTTCTGACCACTTAGTCCTACCACTATTGGACTCTACAAGAATCTAGCTCTAAGAATTAAGCATGGTGGCATTTTCAGAGCAGTAGAGCAGTTTAACCGTTTGTCATCAGTATTGGAAAAATAGCGATCATGCCGCTATTAACGCTAAGTGGCATTTATTATAAAGCGAAGAGAAACACATATGAATTTGCAGCGGGTTGATTTAAATTTATTGGTACATTTAGATGTATTGTTGCGAGAAAAGAATGTCACACGCGCCGCTGAGCAGTTAGGTATCACCCAGCCTGCTATGAGTAACATTTTGCGCCGTCTGCGTAAGCTATTTAATGATCCGCTATTGGTGCGTTCCTCTGAGGGTATGACACCAACCGAGCGTGCGCTTGAGCTACAACCTCGTATTCGGGAAATACTCGCTGATTTGACGCAAGTGCTTGAGCCGCGTACCGAGTTTCGTCCTTATAGCACTTCCCGTGTATTCCGAATTATGACGTCGGATTATGCCGAAGCTACTTTGGTTCCTAAACTGGTTAAGGCTCTGCGTTCTGAAGCGCCCAATGTTATTTTGGACTTTTTGACTCCATCAGATGTGTCTTATCGTGATATGGAGCAAGGCCGAGTCGATTTGGCGATCAATCGCTTTAATGAAATACCGCAAAGCTTTCACCAAGTACTCGTATGGCGCGATACCTTTAGCTGTCTGCTATCTGCCGATAGCCCTTATGTTAATCGGTTCAATCTCAAAAACTACCTCAAAGGCCAACATGTTTGGGTATCCAAGACTGGGATGGGCGTAGGGTTTGGAGTCAATCCAGAAAAATCTGGTGGCCTCGGCTCCATTGACCAAGCTTTGCAGCGCTTAGGGCAAAAGCGTCAGATAAGCGTGTTTACTCGTCATTATCAGATGCCAGCGATGCTAGCAGCTAATAAGGACTTGATTGCGACACTGCCAACGCGTGTTGCTCGTATGCAAGCGACCAATGATAGCATCGTCATGAAAGAGCCGCCTTTTTTCATTCCTGAATTTGAGCTGACGATGGCGTGGTCACCTCTACTACAGCATCACCCAGCGCATCGTTGGTTACGACAACTGATCATGCATGTCGCTCGGCAAGTAGTAGCCGAAGAAGAGGGGCAGCAGCAAGACATTCCCGTGATTACTCAGTTATTTTAACAAGACAAACTGTTTTATTGCCTGATAGCTATATACCGTTACAACGCTATGAGAGTGCTATTACAGTGCTCTCAAGGCCAACTCATAGGTTAGTCTTTTTTATGCGTACTATTCTACCAAATAGGAATTGTTCTACTGGTAATTCTATTAATACTTTAGGCCTGCTTAATAAACTTTGTTAAGTAGGCCTTTATATTTCAGTCACATTGTTAACATCAAAATCACACTTCATTATATCTTGTAAAATTACCCTGTTAATTATTTGTTATCATAAAATCATCAATTAAATAGTGCTTAAAGATTTAATGTTTTACTTCCATGAGCTCTAGCCCGAAAAAGACTCGAAGAAAAACAGTTCTTTAACCCATTTTATAATCGATTGATGTTATTGGCTGATCCATTGAATAATCAAAGGCTTCCAGCTAATAACACTTTTAGAAATTAATAACAAAATAAGGATAATGAATCATGGCAGATATTACTACTGTGAACCCAGTAACGGGCGAAGATATTAAAGAATATAATTATATGACTAACGATGAGGTCAACAAAATTGTTGATGCCTCACATGAAGCTTTTCTTGAATGGCGTAAAACGAGCCATGAAGAGCGTGCAAAAGTAATTAAGTCTATCGGCGAAACTTTAGTGAAGTATAAAGAAGAGCTATCAAATCTCATGACTGAAGAGCGTGGTAAGCTTTATAACCAAAGTCTAAGCGAAGTAGACCTATGTAAAGGGATTTGCGATTATACCGCCGAAAAAGGTGTCACAGCATTAGCTGATGATGAGTGCGATATTGAAAACATGAAAAAAGGTATCGTAACTTATCAGCCAATCGGCGTTATCTATGGTATGCAGCCTTGGAACTTCCCAGCTTATCAAGTATTCCGTTATGCCATTGCCAATTTAATGGCTGGTAATAGTATTTTATTGAAGCATGCTGCTAACGTTACAGGCTCTGGCTTACTTATTGAGAAAATCTTTCACGAGTCTGATCTACCGAATGATCTATTCCGTACAATCTTGATCGATCACGATCAATCAGAAGAGCTTATCGGTAATGATAAAGTGCGCGGTGTTACGCTTACTGGTAGTGATGAGGCGGGTAAGATTGTCGGTCAACAAGCGGCAAAAGTCCTCAAAAAAGTAGTATTAGAGCTTGGCTCAAATGATGCTTTCATCGTACTTGAAGATGCTGATTTGGATCTTGCCGTAGAGACTTGTACGCAAGCACGTCTAGTTAATAATGGTGAGACTTGTGTTGCCGCAAAACGTTTTATCGTTGTTGATAGCTTATATGACGAATTCCGCGATCGTATTGTTGAGAAGTTCGCGAATTCTAAAGCCGGTGATCCTATGGATGACAGCTCCGATATCGGTCCATTAGCCCGTAAAGACTTGCAAGAAAAACTACACGAGCAAGTTGAAGAGAGTGTCAAAAAAGGCGCTACGATCTCAGTTGGTGGTAAATTACCAGAAGGTAAAGGTAACTTTTATCCAGCTACGATTTTAGAGAATGTCTCTGAGGGTCAACCAGCCTATGATGATGAGTTATTTGGCCCAGTCGCTTCATTGATACGCGCGAAAGATCAGGATGATGCAATGCGCATTGCTAACGATAGTCGTTATGGTCTAGGCGGCGCTATTTTCTCTAAAGACGAAGATAAAGCTATTCGCTTAGCAAGTGAGCAGTTTGATACAGGTATGGTCTATATCAATGGTTATGGCCTAGCAAATCCAGCACTACCGTTCGGCGGGGTAAAAAACTCAGGTCATGGCCGTGAACATGGCGGTTTTGGTATTAAAGAGTTTGTAAATATTAAAGGTTTGCATGTTCATAGTAGCTAAGAGGGTACACAGGGTTTAAAGCTAGAACAGCCCAGTGCTAAACAATGTAAATCCCAGTCATTCATATATGAGTGACTGGGATTTTTTTATGCCTGTCATTATTTTAAGTTAGATGATATTAAGATAAATACTGTGCTTATTGATTGATAAATAGCGTTAATGGTAGCGCTGGCAAGTAGCTACCATTATCTTTTGAAGAATCGGTATTGAGGGTTAATACGCCTTTAGCCAATAGCAAAATCGTCCAAGGCAGTAGTTGATGCTCAAGCTTTTGTACGCGTAGTCGTAAGCTGTCTGCCGTCTCTTTAGGATTAACTTGCAATAGCGCTTGAGTCAAAACAGTACCCGCATCAAGCTCAGCAGTGACGATATGGACACTACAGCCATGATGACGCTCACCTGCCTGAATCACCCTTTGATTGGTATTAAGCCCTTTGTAAGCAGGGAGCAAGGAGGGGTGCAAGTTAATCATCGGGGCGATAGAGTGTTGAATAAAATCGCTACTCAAGACGCGCATAAACCCGGCCAATACAATCAAGTCAGGTTGCCAGTCTTGCAGCTGCGCAAACGCATGTTTCTCAAAAGTCTTGATGCCAATGCGTTTGCCGCTAGCAACGTGCGACAATACTGCGACCGGAATAGCGGCATCTTGAGTACGGGTAATTGCATAGGCATCTTCGCGATTGCTAATGACACCGACGATTTCTATTGGCAACTCGCCTGCTTGCATAGCGTCTATCAATACTTGCAAGTTGCTGCCACTACCGGAGACTAGTACGGCTACTCGTAGTGGCTTATTGTTGTGATTCAAAGATAAATTTGGCATTATCGATAAATGACCGCGTCAGTCGCGCGGCTTACCATTTCACCGAGTTGCCAAGCTTGTTCACCGTTATTATTTAAGATATCAATAGCTTTATCAGCGTGCTCTTTTGGGACCACAACCACAAAGCCCACACCGCAGTTAAAGGTGCGATACATCTCGCTTTGAGCGATATTGCCTTGGGTTTGTAACCAATTAAATAACTCTGAGAACTGCCAGCTAGCGGTATCGATACTAGCGGCGAGGTGATCTGGTAAAACGCGAGGCAAGTTATCGGTCAGGCCACCACCAGTAATGTGCGACATCGCATGCAGCGCAGAGCTACCGAGCGTATCTTGCAGTGCCTTAATAGCTTTGACATAGATACGAGTCGGCGCCATTAGCGCATCCGCGATGGGCTGACCATCAAGCGTCTCAGCACTAGTGCTAACATCGACACCACTAACTTCTATGACTTTACGTACTAGAGAATAGCCATTTGAATGAGCACCACTAGAAGCCAGTGCAATCAGCACATCGCCCTCGCTGACATGCTCACCGGTGATAACTTCCGCCTCTTCAACGACGCCGACGCAGAAGCCTGCGAGATCATAATCTTCGTCTTGATACATCCCTGGCATCTCAGCGGTCTCACCACCGATAAGGGCGCAATTAGCAAGCTTACAGCCCTCACCGATACCGCTGACGACTGTAGCTGCGGTATCAACATCGAGCTTGCCCGTTGCATAATAATCTAGGAAGAATAAAGGCTCAGCCCCGCATACCAGTAGATCGTTTACGCACATAGCGACCAGATCAATACCAATCGTATCGTGACGATTAAGCTGTAATGCCAGCTTAAGCTTAGTGCCGACGCCGTCAGTGCCTGAAACAAGTAGCGGCGAGGTATAGCCGGTAGGGATACGGCATAGAGCTCCAAAGCCGCCAAGCCCACCGACTACTTCAGGACGGGTAGTGGCTTTTGCCACGGACTTGATACGTTGGACTAACGCATCACCAGCATCGATATCAACGCCAGCATCTTTGTAGCTTAAAGAAGGCTTGTCACTCATGGTCATCTCACAATTGGGGGATATTGAACTAAATATGATAAAACAATTTTTGTGTGCGCATTATACCCAAAAATAGGCCACACTCGCAAAGCAACTTGCTAATATTATCTATAAAAGCCTTATATTTCTTATAAAACAGCGATAAGTGATGAAGGGGTAGCCGATACAAAAAGTTCACCGCTTTTTATTATTACTTTGCGATAATATCCATCTTAGCTTTCAAAAGTCCTTATAAAAGTTCTTATCATTAGATATTTAAAGTTTTATCGCTTATAAGCTCATTAACCCTCTCTTACTCGTAGGACTGTTAGCAATGACTGCTCAATCTATAGATCCATTTTTTCGACGCTTATTTATTACTGTAGCCATAGTGATAGGGTTAGTTTTGTTGTATGCGATGACGCCAGTTATCATGCCATTTTTGTGTGCTTTTGTGTTGGCCTATCTATTTAACCCATTAGTTAAAAAGCTCTCTAAATATATCAAACGTTGGCTAGCTATTATTGTGGTCTATAGCGCTATTACTCTGAGTATGGCGTTACTATTGTGGTGGTTGGTTCCGACGCTGTGGCATCAGCTGCAGGCCGCTTGGAATTACATGCCAAAGATCCTGTCTTGGTATAATGATTTTGCCAGAGAATGGTTCATCAACAACACTCGTATTCGGCTACCAGAGCTTGAGATTAAAGGCTTCTCTGAGACCTTAGTTGGGTATATGCAGACTCATTATAGGTTTTCAGATGCCAGTACTTGGATGAGTCAAATACTGGCTTCAAGTATGAGCTTCGTGAACAGTGCAGGTTTGATTGTACTAGTACCTATATTGACCTTTTATTTTTTGTTTAACTGGGATCAGCGCATACTGAGCTGGCAAATGGCTATTCCTAAAGCGTATAGCAAAAAGGTCATCAGTATCGCGCGCGAATGCGACCGCGCTTTGATGGAATTTGTCAAAGGTCAGCTTTTGGTAATGGTGCTGCTAGGCGTTATCTATGCAGTACAGCTACAACTCATTGGGCTTGAGCTTGGTCTTATTATCGGTATGGGCGCTGGTATCGCAAGTTTTGTACCTTATTTGGGCTTTGGTTTGGGCTTTATTGCTTCTATCATCGCAGGCCTATTTCAATTCGGTATGGACTGGGTGCAGTTGTCCTTGATTGTGGGAGCGTTTTTGGTCGGTCAGGCAGCTGAGGGCTATATATTACAGCCGTTATTGTTAGGCGATAAAATTGGCTTATCACCGCTTTGGGTTATTTTTGCAGTTTTGGCAGGTGCAAGCTTACTAGGCTTTGTCGGGATGCTGATTGCCCTACCAGTATCTGCCGTGCTCAATGTGTTATTTCGTCATTTATACAACTACTATCGAACCACTGACCTTTATCAAGGCCGAAAGCAATTGAACTTATTTGATAAAAAAGGATGATAATGGCGGCTCGAAAGAGACTAAGCGTTTAATGATAAATTTTAAAAGAGAAAAAACTTGTCAGTCATTTTGTAAATATGTTATATATAGGCGCAGTACTACTTTAAGTGCTGCTGTATACCTAGGATAAAATCTAGCTATCTTCTCTTATGTTGAATACCTATTGCGTTACGCGAAGCGAGTTGATGTTTCATGGCCCAAGCACAGCTAAGTCTCAATCTGGACATAAAGCATGATGCGAGTCTCAGCGACTTTTCAGGTCCCGGTTGGATGTCTATCATCGATGCAGTGCGGCAGCTACATGTCGGCCTGATAGGTCAGCTGTACCTGTTTGGTAGTCCTGCCACTGGTAAGTCGCATCTATTATCTGCTATCTGTGAGTCGTTTATTGATATTGATAAATCAGCCATTTGCCTCTCACTTAATGAGTTAGTCCATACCGATGTCAATGTCCTATCTTCGCTAGAGAATTTCGATGTTATTGCTATCGATGATTTAGACGTTTTAGAGCATAGTACTCAGTGGCAAGAGGCTTTGTTTCATCTGATCAATCGTAGCCGAGAAGGCCAACGTCAGCTATTATTTGCCGCCAATAAATCTGCTAGTAAGCTACCGTTTCAGCTGACTGATCTACTCACTAGATTGTCGCAAGCTCCAAGTTTTAAGGTGCCTGATGGTCACGAGCTGGTCGATCGTCAAGCGCTGCTAGAATCTATCTTGCGCCGGCGAGGCTGGCAGTTTGATGAACGTATTTTGACTCATTTGCTTACAGAAGGCCCTCATCGTATTGGCGCAATGATGGAAGTGCTCAATTACATACAGCCTATGTTTTCAAACTTAGGCCGCAGCAATATCTCAAAAGCGGTCATCAGCGATGCCTTGCGTACGATTGATGAGCAGACTTTAGCCGCTGAGCTGGCTGATATCAGTCAAGAAACCCAAGTCGATAGTCAAGCGGCGATCGATGACAATCAGACGATGCCGCTCGACTTTTAAACTTACCACCCTATGTTTATTTCATAAAACATTTCATTTTACAAAATACTTTTTATTATCGATAGGATATCTTATGACACTCTCAGCCTCTTTATGCAAAAAACTATCCGTCGGTACTTTACTGATGGCCGCAAGTTCAGTATCTATGCTAACGTATGCCGACGTGACGCTGTTAGTGGACGACAACATCAAGGTCACAGCGATTAATGGGCAGGAGATTTCTCAAAGCGCTTTTCAACCTTTGACTAAGAGCTTCACGCTGCAGCCAGGTAAGCATGCGATAACGGCTAAGTATGATCGCCTTTACAGACTGCCTCGCGATGAGCACGACTATCTGCGTTCGGGTAATGTCAGTGTAGTAGCTGAAATGGCGGACAATCAAACCTATCGTTTGACTATGCCAAACCAGCCAGAAGCGTATGCCGCTGCTAAAGATTATGCAAAGCAGCCAACGCTTGCCGTCCAACAAAACAATACCATCATCGCCAGTCAACAAAGCGTAGCTGGCAACAACGGCGGTATCTTTGCTGGATTAAGTAAAGCGATCGGTGGCGTGTTTGGAGGTGGCGAAGATGCAGAGATGCAAAATCAACGCGCTATTGCTGCTATTAATCAGCCAGCAGGGCAGCAGCCAGTAACAGTTAATACTGGTGCGGTCGCTTCTAATACTTATAGCGTAGCACCAGCTGCAAAAGCGGCATCTGTGCCAACGACTAATACTCTAGATAGCTTCATGCAGCTTTGGCTACAAGCCACGCCAAGCGAGCGTGCAAAAATCCGCCAGTGGGTACAAGAGTAAGTTCAAAAGTAAGCTATTGTAATCAGCGATCATTCAGCCAAATTTAGACATAAAAAAAGCACCTAAATATGAACTGACCCCCATAAGTTGGACACAACTTTTGGGGGTTATTTTGTGAAATACGACATAGACTTTAAGATAAGGGTAATAGCTTATTATCAGCAAGGACATTCTGCTTTTGCTACTGCA
The DNA here is from genome assembly GCF_051847575.1 of Psychrobacter sp. 1U2. NCBI lineage: Bacteria > Pseudomonadati > Pseudomonadota > Gammaproteobacteria > Moraxellales > Moraxellaceae > Psychrobacter > Psychrobacter sp. 1U2. The sequence goes on along the minus strand of NZ_JBPYDC010000030.1, from coordinate 12 downwards.
AAGCACTTTAAT
>NZ_JBPYDC010000029.1:0-27784 GCF_051847575.1 Psychrobacter sp. 1U2 | reverse complement strand
TTTCTTGGTCATGGTAAACTCCTGTCAATACGCTTAGTTTACCAAGTTTAGTTGTACGGTTTCTTCAGCATAGCTCAACTATTTTTATGGGTACTGCAAAAGCCCAGGCTCTACCATGATTACAATAAAACTGCCCATCATAAAATGAGACAATATAAGCGGTGAAGTCATTACCATAGTGATCCAACATCGCATCTTCATCACTATCATCACTGACAGCGCACCAAATCTCTTTATTACCTTTCATTAGCATAGAGCGGGTCAAATCACTACCTACCGTTTTAGTACTATTCATCATCAGCTCCTTAATTATTGAACCTCTAAAATGTACCGATCGGTCAATAAACACCTAGAGTTCTATTTATTTTCGCTCGACCCTAAGCTGAATAATTATTGACTGTAACTTCATAGTCTTCATATTAATTATAACGAATGAGATGTAACTTTATAATAGTACAAATATACTACTGCAAACAGCAATTTAGAATGAAAGGTATTAATACAAGGACGAACGGTAGCTTAAATAAAGGCGATGCTGATATAAAAGGTGATTTTATTTAAAATATTGAACCGCAAAATACTCTTAGATTGAGGTAAAATAGCCCCTATGACTGCCTCTATACAACCGACTTTGCGCAAAATTATTCATTTAGATATGGATGCTTTTTATGCCAGTGTCGAACAGCGTGATTTTCCAGAGCTACGAGGTAAGCCTTTAGTGGTCGGCGGCGACCCTAATGGTCGCGGAGTGGTCGCGGCGGCTAGCTATGAGGTACGAAAGTTTGGGGTGCGCTCAGCGATGTCTTGCTATGAAGCGCGCAAACGCTGCCCTGAGGTACTATTTGTCAGGCCACGGTTCGATGTTTATCGCGCCGTTAGTGCCGATATTCGTAAAATCATGCATCGCTTAACCCCACTAGTAGAGCCATTGTCTTTAGATGAGGCTTATCTTGACGTTACGGGCCTGACTGCTCATAAAGGCTCAGCGACCTTAATGGCGAACTGGTTACGCGCGCAAATACTCGAGCACACCGGCCTTAATGCTTCTGCTGGTGTTTCTTTCAATAAGATGCTGGCAAAAATCGCCTCGGATATCAATAAGCCCAATGGTATCGCTGTCATCACCCCAGACGAGGCGGAGGCTTTTATTAGTGGCTTACCGATTGAGCGTTTTCATGGGATTGGCAAAGCAACCGCTAAGCGTATGCATGCCCTAGGCATCAGCAATGGTGCAGATCTGCGACGCACTGAGGCGGCGCTACTGGTTAGTGAGTTTGGTAAACGCGGTCAGTTTTATTACGATATCGCTCATGGTCGCGATAATCGTCTGGTAAAACCCCAGCGTCAGCACAAGTCGGTAGGCTCGGAGACGACTTTTCGAGACAACTTGAGCATGGATGGGCCTTTGCTTGAACAAATTTACGAGCAGAATGCCGATGCATTTAGTCAATTACAAAAAAAACAGCTCATCGCCCATACCATTACCCTAAAAGTTAAGTATGCCGACTTCACTCAAATCACGCGCTCGCACACGCTATCCACTGCTTTTACTAGCGCAGAATCGGCTCATTACTGGCTCGATAAACTGTTTTCTGATATTACCCGAACGCTGCCGATCAGGCTTGTCGGCGTTACCTACTCTTCCTTAGCACCGGCCAGTCAAAGCTTACCACAACTTAACTTATTTGATTTTTAGTCTTAGCTAATACTCTTTGTATCTTACTGCTAATGATTAGCAAACGACAGCAAGCAAACGATTTATAAGTTATCCCCTCAAGACTAGCTTTCTGCTACAATTGTGCCAAAATTCTCTCTCATCAATGATCGAATCATGACCAATATGCATCCTACTATTTTGACCAAGCCTGTCTCTATTGCCGATGAACCGGCAGCTATGGATACTCCTGAGAACTACCTAAGCGTCAACGACTATGATTATGAGTTGCCTGATCAGCTAATCGCTCGTTATCCGCTCGCTGAGCGCTCAGCATCTAGGTTGCTTTACTTGCCGGCTAGCACTAATGAAGCGTCAGTTGCACCGATTGATCATTTATTTACCGACTTGCCAGCGCTATTAAATACTGGCGATTTAATTGTTTTTAACGATACCAAAGTCATGAAAGCGCGCCTGTTCGGTCACAAAGATACCGGCGGCAAAATTGAGGTATTAATAGAGCGGCTACTTGAGCACGTAGATATTGATAGTGAGACGATCAACATAGCAGAACAGGCATCAACCACTCATCCCCATCTAGCGCTTTGTCATGTCAAAGCCAGTAAAGCGCCTAAGCTTGGACAGCAGCTATTGTTAGCTGATGGTCATATCGAAGCACTCATGGTCGGCCGTGAAGAAAACCTTTTTATCTTAGCTTTTGCGGCGCCTATCTTGCCCAACTTAGAGCGCTATGGCGAGCTGCCGATACCACCTTATTTTGAGCGTCATGCCGATGCAACCGACAATACCCGTTATCAGACCGTCTTTCATGATCCTGCCAAGCTTGCCAGCGTCGCCGCACCTACTGCTAGCCTGCATTTCGATGAAAAAGTGCTGATGATGCTCAAGGATAAAGGAATCAATAGCGCCTTTGTCACTCTGCATGTCGGCGCAGGTACTTTTGCTCCTGTCAAAGCCGACAATCTCCTCAATCACACCATGCATAGTGAATACGCGCACCTACCGCAAGCGACTGCAGATCTGATCAATCAGACTCACGCTAATGGCAAACAAGTCATCGCTATTGGTACGACTGTCACTCGGGTGCTAGAGAGCGCTTACCAGCAAACCGCAATGAATGGACAGCCGTTGGCCAGTTGGTCTGGTGATACTGATATCTTTATTTATCCAGGTTTCAAATTTGGGGTGATAGACCGGCTACTTACTAACTTTCATCTACCAAAATCAACCTTATTGATGCTAGTAGCCGCCTTCTCTGGTAAGTCGGCTATCGAGCACGCTTATCAGCACGCTATTGAGCAGCAATATCGCTTCTTTAGTTATGGTGATGCGATGCTTCTGGATAAAGCTTAAAACTGCCTGTAGATAACCTGCTAGAATAAATATGCTAAGCGTAATAGCATAAAGTTTATCGTCAATAAACGAAGAATGTTTATCGCAGCTGAAAATACTCTAGAATTTTACTGCGTTTTAATGTTGCTTAACGTTATAATTCAGTTAATATGTTTAGGGTGTGTTGGTATCTGTTTAACACCTTGTAAACTCCAACTTGCTACAATCTCAATGGCTACTCAAAGGGCAGCGCATGGCTTGGCAATTACCTTATCGACCGACTCGTCTTCATTGTGCAGTGTCTGCAGCGCTGCTGTGCTCACTTGGTAGCGCCATGTTGCTACCAGCAGCCATGGCGGCTACTATCGGTAAGACGACTATTACCTCAGCGCAGCATGAGCCGCTAGTCGCTATCATTAGCGTCTCTGACATCGAATCCTCAGACTTCTCAGCCCATTTGGCCACCCCTAATGTCTATCAACAGCTAGGATTGACCCCGACTGACGCCATGTCCGTAAGCTTTATCCGCACTTCTGCTAGCACCGGACAGCTGATGATAAGTACCTCTCAGCCAGTCTCAAAACCTTTTGCCGATGTGGTACTAGCGATCAACGACAACGGCCAGCGCAATATGGTGCCAAAGACTCTACTCATGCCTTTAGGCTCTATTCAGCAAGCAAAGCGCTCAAAACGCTCAGAAGGCGCAAAACCTGCAAAAACTATAGTAGCTAGCGCTCCTAAACCCAACTTACCCGTAATGTCAACGCCAGCAGTGACACCGCCAATCGTCGCTACTAGCAGCACTAAGCCCTTAGCGCTCAAACGCGGAGCTCCGCCGCCCTTGTTTATGCAGTCCCGCTCAGCATCTAATTCAGGCATAGGTAATACCCCAAATCTCAAAAGTAGTAATACGCTACCTATCGTGAGCGTAGCAGCTACTCCTAATCTCCCGCTTGCACTATCGACACCCTCGTCTACGGCGACAGCCACGCGCGCTAACCTCGACATGACTGCTAATACTACTCCATCGTTAGTCAAAACTAACACCCTCGATATAAAAAATAACCGCCGCGTGAATAGCCGTCCTATTCAACCGAGTCCCCTTAACAATGACGACCTTAGCATTAATACTAGCGCTGAATCTTTACAGCCAACCTCTAACCGTAATGAGGCGGATAAGGCGATTGCAAGCGTAGCAAAAACATCAAGCCCGCTAGCACCTGCTAGCGCAGCGACTAACGTACAACAAGCCTTATTGGCGCAAACCCAAACCAATAATCGTGCTCAAAGTGATCACCCTTCTTCAGAAAATAAAACTACAGAAATCAGCAGTGTAAAAAACAATACTTTAAATATAGAAGTCTCTCGTCAGATTACCGTGCGTAATAGCCCTCTCAATAAGGTCGATAGTACGGACAGTCCTACGCTAACACTGAATTTTACAGAAAATATGGCTTCAAAAAATGCTGATCGTACCAATCCAGACAGCCAAAATACTGACAGAGTAAGCAATGAGCAGGCCAATAACCTCACAGAATTAGCGGAGATCTCTCCTACAGGAGAGCGCTTAGCGACTAACAATGACGCCGCTGCAAGCGCTTCTGTCAGTACTATCAACGCAAGCGGCAAGACCGTAGCAACTGATGCCGCGCCAATTGATCAAATGGTTAGCTATACCGTACAGCGTAACGACAACTTATGGCTTATCTCCAAACAAATCGCCGAAAAAAACAACCTTGATATATCAGCTGTAATGAGTCAGATCAAAACGCAAAACCCCAATGCCTTTATTAACCAAGACGCTGATCAGCTCAAAGCCAATGCCGAGCTACGCTTACCAAGCTATGAAGTTATACCCTCACAAAGCAGTATCCAAGCGGCTATAACGGCGCAGCGAAGACGTTATCTGCAAGCCAATAATAAGGCTGCTGAGCAGTCTAGCGAAAAGGTAACAGCGAACGAGCAAACAAGATCAGCAGGATCAGCTACTCTGCCGACAGCCAAAGTGAAATCAGAATCATCTAAGCCAGCTAATACCGCAGCAAAAACAACGACTCAGACGCTACCACAAGCGCGTTTTTCAGTAGTGGCTCCGGGGCGTAAAGGTCAAGCTGATGGCACTCAAACCAAGGCGGCTACCGCCACAGGAAATGGGCTAAGTACCGAGATACTCGCTTCACTAAAATCCTCTCGGCAGCGCACTGCTACGCAAGCGCAGCGCACAAAACTGGTGAATAACAGCCTTGGTAGTTATACACAAAAACTGCAGCTACAAAATCAAAAACTGGCTGAGCTTGAGGCTCGACTAAAAAAATTACGCAATCAATAACCGCTTAGCTGACTAGCAATACTTACTCTCTGCTTGCTATACTCAGCACGAATAGTCGTAGGAATTATTATGGATAATATGCTATATATCGTTGCAGGACTAATCATTGTTTTACTGATAGCTGTGTTGATTATGCGTAGGAAAAAAGCGCAGCCAACCACTAAACATATCAATGATACCCAGTCCCAAACTAAACACGTACCTACCGACTATGATACGGCCCGTAGCAGTACGGTAGCGGGCGCGACTAAGTTCGATAGCTTAACTGTGGCTGAGCGTTTTATCGATCAGCAGCGTTATGACAAAGCCATCGAGGTACTAGAGCGCGGTCTCATCCAAAAGCCCCATGATGCTAAGCTGTCACTCAAGCTTCTCAATATCTACGCGCTTACTACACAGACTGAGAGCTTTTATAGAACTTATGACGCTATCAGTGCTCATGGCGATGCGGCTACTATCGCTCAAGCCAAAGAGCTAAGAGCGCTATTTGATCAGGATCATAATCAAACGCCTCTACAAGCGCGTAATGATGTCGATAGTGGCGATGCTGGGCATGCAGTAAAATCAGATTATGAAAGTCTTGATTTCGATATCGCAAGCGTGCCAAAAGAGACGCCGACTCTAAGACAGACTGCTGCGAGTGCTGATTCTATTACTGAATCAGATCTTGTCTCTTCCGCTCCATTAGCGAGTTCCTTTGATGATAGTACTATCACTGATGATGCGAGTAGCAATAACAATACTGACGCTATCTTTGATCTGACCTTAGATGATCTAGAGAGTGATAGTTTTGATGAGGCTGCTGATAATACAGCTAGCCATTCATCTATTAATGATACTAGCTTAGATAGCCAAAATTTGAGCTTAGATGAGCAGTCTGAAAGCAATAGCGCTACTGTGAATACGCACTCTGACACTAGCCTCGAGAGCGTCAACCCTATCAGCGAAGATCGTAGCCCTAATGAAAATTATAGTCTTGATGAAGATTTTAGCCTTGGTTTTGATGAACCGGCAGCGACTGACTCTTTGAGTACGGATGCGGCAGATCTTCAGCAAACCGACAGTCAAAATTCTAATTTGCAGGAAGACTTTGTACTAGATTTTGATGACCTAGCGTCGAATAGCCCCTCGAATAGCGATACTGGCATCAGCACGAACACAAGTACTGATACAATTACCGATACTTTTGGCGACTCTGATCTTTCTATTTCTGAGCTTCCTGTTGCAGAAGAGACAGCGGGTGTTTCTAGTTTCGATTTTGATTTAAGTTTAGACGATGACAATACTTATGATGGTCAACAAAGTAGCGCTGAGCATAACGCTTTATCATTAGATAGTTTAGAGTCAGTAGACGCCCAAGAGACAGTAAATGACATCAATGCGTTTGCAGTAGAAGAACACTTATCATCTGCGGCGCCAACAGACGCTAGCAAGACCACAACTACCGACTTAGAGAGTTTTGACTTTGATTTAACGGACTCGCAGCCTATTGAGGATAAGACAAGCGCAACTGAGACGACCCCTCCTTTGATGTTCGATGATGAGACACCATTTGAAGATAGTTTTAGTCTTGATGATTCTATCTTAGAAGACGCGGCCACGACAGCTAACCCAGTAGTCACAGAGGATAAAACAGATTTTGCTGCTCAGTTTGCCGCTGATTTTGACTTTGTTAATGATCTAGACAATCAACAAATCACTCTAGACTTAGCGGCTAAATATTTGGAACTAGGTGAGTATGACAGCGCCAAACGTTTGCTCAGCGAAGTTATCGCGCAAGGCAGTAGTGATCAACAAGCCCAAGCACAATCCCTATTAGAGCGTACAGCATAAACTACAGCTATAAAAGATAAAATCGCCACGCGTAACTCGAATATGTCGTTGCTTTAAAAGAAAGTTTAATAGGCTAGAACATAGATGTCCTAGCCTATATTACGCTTATGAACATACCCCTCATCAACACTATTTATCAGTAGTTTGCGACCCTATTATGATCTCACGTTCCACCTTATCATCGCCCAACTCGCAGTCTGTACAGCTGATTTATGCGGGCGGCACCTTTGGCAGTTATGGGCGACCTTTGGTACCACTTGCCGCCGAAGTGTTCTTGCCCGTCTTGCAGCAGCTTATTACTGAGCACGATGACGCCGCTTTTTTACCTGTACTTTCTTGGTTAGATAACTCGCTTATCAAAGACAGTAGTCAATTAACGCCTAGCGACTTTGTACACTTTTATACCCTATTGCTTTCGGCCTATGCCGTTGGCAAGCGCCAGTTTGTTCTAATCACAGGCACCGACACGTTGAGCTATTTAGGAGCATTTTTGGCGGAAGCTTTTGCAGGTTCCGACATTAGTATTACCCTCACAGGCAGCATGCAGCCGCTACTAGATAGCGAAGAGCTGCACGCCTATGAAATCGACAGCCAGAGCGATGCTTGGGATAATTTTCGTGAGGCTCTGCGCCTAGCGGCAGCGGGGCAATCAGGAGTCAAGATATGTTTTGGCGGTGAATCCTGGCCGGCGCAAACCGTCCAAAAGATTCACAGTCATGATTTTATGGCCTTTACCGGTCATCATCGTGCCGCCTACCCCGATAATAGCTATATAGATAAACTGACAGATACTCGCCGTCAACACTGGCTCGATGATCAGCAGCAGGTTTTGCCAGCGGTGCAAGAACAGCCACAGCAGGCTTACGTCTATGCTCTCTACTGCTTGCCTAACGATCCGAGCGTGCTCAGCGAGCAGCTACAAGCACTCCTCGATAAACCACCATGCGCTATTATCTTATTAGGATTTGGCAGCGGTAACGTTCCTTATTCGCCGCAGCTTGCCGAGGCGCTACAAGCCGCTTATAAACAAGGTCATATGGTTGTGTGCGCTAGCCAATGCCCATTTGGCGGTGTCAGTGCCAGTTACGCCGCTGGCAGCTGGCAATATGATTATCACGTTATCGCTGGCGGACGGCTAACCATTCCTGCTATCTACGCGCGTCTCCTGTGGTTGCTACTACGTTACGACACTCCTGCCCGCAGACGCCAACGCTGGACTTATAGCGTCAACCAAGCAGGAACCTCTAATAACAGTCGTCAGCGCTAAAGCACCTACAACCTTTAACACCCATACACTCTAAGCACCTCACTTATTATGACCGACTCTTTAGCAGATAACGCTCAGCGAATAGTTGAGCAAGATGAGCCTAGCCAAAACACACTCGATGAAGACACCCCTACTTACACTTTAGCGATAGCTATCGAGTTTTTGGGGACTCACTATTATGGTTGGCAACGGCAAAAAGAGGTTTTAGGGGTGCAACAAGTCCTAGAGACCGCCATTAGCAAAGTGGCCAACGAGACGGTAGAAGTCATCGCCGCAGGGCGTACCGATTCAGGAGTGCACGCCAGCAACATGCTCGCTCATTTCGTCACTCGCGCCTACCGACCAACCCGTAATTGGCTACGCGGCGTCAATAGCCTACTGCCCGATGATATTGCACTGCGATGGATCCAGCCTATGCCAAACGATTTTCATGCGCGCTTTAAGGCCATCGCCCGGCGTTATCGTTATGTTACCCTTAATCAAGACACGCGCCCGGCTATCTTAAACCATCAAGTGACTCACATTCATGAGCCATTAGATCTAGCCGCGATGCAACTGGCCGCTCAGTCTATAGTTGGCACGCATGATTTCACAAGCTTTCGCGCCGCAGCCTGTCAGTCCAATCAGCCGGTGCGCACGGTTAGCCATGCCAAGCTATTTGCTCATGGTGCCTTTATTGTTTTTGATATTCAAGCTGATGGCTTTTTGCATCATATGGTACGTAATTTAATGGGTACGCTGTACGCTATCGGTCGTCACGAGCTACAGCCGGATGACTTCTTAGCAATTTTAGCGCAAAAAGATCGCACTATTGCCCCGCCCACCGCTGCCGGTGATGGGCTTTATTTTGTCAAAGCTTACTACCCTGAAAAATACGAGTCGCTTTTTCCAAAAGAGCCGCTGACCCCGGTTTGGCTTAATCTGCCAGAGTAACTGTTATTGAAATATTAAAGCTCAATTATAATTTGACATACATAACCACTAAACGCTGTCAAGCAAAAACCCGCTGCCATATTGCTTTAATCGCCAAACTTACGTATAATATTGGCTTATTTTTCATTGATTGATATAAATTATGGCTAAAAAAGACGATATTATCGAGTTTGAAGGCGAAGTCATCGATACCTTGCCAAACACTCTGTTTAAGGTTCGTTTAGAAAACGGACACGAAATTATTGCGCATATCTCTGGTAAAATGCGTAAGCATTACATTCGTATTTTGACTGGTGATAAAGTCAAAGTCGAGATGACGCCTTATGACTTAACCAAAGGTCGTATTACTTATCGCGGTAAGAATTAATTCTTTACAACTGTTATGTGAGTTTATTAATCTCCTTATTTTTATGTATGCTAAACTTTAATATAGTCTAGAGCATTAAGCACGCGTACCCCCTCTTATTTGACAAAAAAATACCGCTAATAATCGTATTAGCGGTATTTTTTTGTTTAAAATTTTAGCTTAAGGATTTAACCAATTAAATGTTTTACCGTAGAATTACTTAAACTCAACCGTAGCATCATCGTTAATAACCCCTAACAAAGATAGCGCGTCCCAGTTGGTTAGACGCACGCAGCCTGCTGACGCTTGCCGACTGATACGATCGGGATCTGGCGAACCATGAATACCGTAAGAGGGCTTCGTCAGGCCAATCCAAACCTTCCCAACTGGGTTGTTAGGGCCTGGTGGAATGATAAATTTCTCATCATCGTCACCAGTATAAGTATAGTTCGGTCCATTAACCTTCACTTCTACTTCATGGGTACCCGTTGGTGAAGGCGTTGCGGTGCTGCCTACCGTCGTAGGATAGCTGGCAACGAGATCGCCTTGATCGTTATAGGCATATAGAGTTTCAGTAGTTTTATCCGCAACCACACGACTTACTGGCGTAGTATTAGGATTACCTGGGTTATAGACGGTAATGGTCTCGCCGGCCTTGAAGCTCGCTTGCGGATTTAAGGACTTAAGGTAACTATCACTCATATGAAACTTCTCTGCTAATGCTTCAAGCACGCTTTCATAATACATGCCGTCAAGCTTAGACTTCGCTTCTGCACCAGCCGGAATGGTGGTCGTTTTGATGTTGACATCATCGGGAGTCAGCTCGTAGCGGACTAGCACCGGTTGCCGGGTTAGCGTCTCGCTCGCCATCAGCGCATCCCAGGTCTCGGTATTGAGCTCGTCAGTAACACTCAGATCATTAGCCTTTTGAAAAGCTTGCATCGCTTTACGAGTGTTTTTACCCCAGTAACCGTCCACTGGACCGACGCCATTATGATGCCAATTTAATAGCGCTTGCAAGCGGGTGCCAACTTTGCGATCTATCTTTGTTCCCTCTTTCCAATTGATAGTATTTATCTTTTTTGCAGACTGAGATAAACCCTCTGTCGTATAATCAATGGTTGGTAATAGCTTATTAAGGGATTCAGCTGTCGCCTCATTAGCGGCTTTATCGGTATCAATCTTTTGACTGACACCATTAGTGACGGGGCTAGTATCATTATTAGTAGCGGCTAGCGCTGGACTCATAAATAATAAAGTAGATAAGCCGCTAGCGAGCATAGCACTGGTGATTTTGGTTAATTTAGACATAGGTTTCCTCTAATATTCAATAGAATCTTATAATGACTTTTTATTATTGTGAAAGTATTTATCAAAATAAACACCTTAATAATAATGCCACAGCCCTATGTCAGCATATAAGCCCATTGTGTTAATAACGGTCTACTCATACAGTATCTCTGTAAATAACAGCTTATTAAGTAAACCTCTATATGTGATTTATTTTGAGCAGAAAAAACCTATAAACCGTCAAACGATTTATAGGCTAAAGGCGTTGCGTTCATCCTAAAATATAGGCTATTATTTTGGGAAAATAACTATACCAATTTGGCTAATACCGCCTCGCCCATTTGACGACAGCCCACTTGCGTCAGACCGTTTTCGTATTTATCCAAGATATCAAGCGTACGCAGCCCATCATCTAATACATCGCTTACCGCTTGTTCTATGGCTTGCGCGGCCTTTTCTTGCTTAAAGGTATAACGTAGCATCATCGCCACCGATAGAATCGTTGCTAAGGGATTGGCCTTATCTTGTCCCGCGATATCAGGAGCTGAGCCATGACAAGGCTCATACATGCCTTTACCCTCTTCATCGAGGCTTGCTGAGGGCAGCATACCGATGGAGCCTGTGAGCATAGCGGCTTCGTCAGATAAAATATCACCGAACATATTACCAGTGACCATGACATCGAACTGTTTGGGGTCTTTTATAAGCTGCATACAAGCGTTGTCAGCGTACATATGCGACAATTCAACATCGCTATAATCCGCTTCTTGCATCTTGATCATTGTCTGCTTCCACAGCTCAGTCACTTCTAGAACATTGGCTTTATCGACTGAACAGATCTTAGCCTGCTTACCGCTGGTTTGAGCTCGGGTCTGCGCCATCTCAAACGCTACTTTGCCGATACGCTCAATCTCGCTGGTGCTATACACCATAGTGTTATAGCCTTGTTGCTCACCATTATCCAAAGTACGGATACCGCGCGGCTCACCAAAATAGATACCGCCGGTCAGCTCACGGACGATTAATAAGTCAAGCCCTGAGATGATATCAGCTTTGATACTCGAGGCATTTGCCAACTGCGGATAAAGCTTAGCGACACGCAAATTAGCAAACAGGCCAAGCTCACTACGAATCTTTAGCAGTCCACGCTCAGGACGTTTGCTGCGCTCGATGCTATCCCACTTAGGGCCACCAACCGCGCCTAGCAGAACGGCATCGGCCGCGCGGGCTTGTCTCAAAGTCTCCTTTGGTAACGGCTCACCAGTCGCATCAATCGCCGCACCGCCAAGAAGCCCCGACTCAAGAGTAAAACCTAAATCAAATTTATCATTGGTCGCTTTAAGGATGTCGATAGCTTGAGTCATAATCTCAGGACCGATGCCATCGCCTGCTAGTGTCAATATAGTCGCCATACTTTTCCTTGTTTGTAAATATTACTATAGTCAGTTGAGAATAAAACTGTCATAAATTCGAATGCGCCACTGGTATAAATCTTCCTTGCTTGCTTCGTCCCTTCGATGCTGAATAAAATTCATCCCGGTAGCGCTGTAACACTTTTAAATTTAATCTACTTTATAAAAATTAATTATTTATGTGAATCGGAGGTTTAAATACAACGTTATAGAATGGCTAGCTAGTAGCCGTGTCATCAAATAAGCCCGTTTCTACAAACTCGCCTTGGCGCTCAGTATCGACTTGCTTACAAAAACGACGCTCGATATTGCCGTTATGAATAAGCTCAATGCACAAAGGGTTTGGCGATGCGCTAGATAATAAGCTGCTATCTTTTTGCTCAGGCTGCAATTTAAAAGCGCGTAGCTTATAAGTGCCGGCAACGAACTCGTGAATGACCGTGAAGCGCTCAACGTAGCTCAAGTTATTTTCCGGATAGAAATTCACTTGTACTTCACGCTTGATAGGTTTTACTCGGGCGTAATAATTAGTTAATCCGGAGATGCCAGACGCCGATAACGGCACTAGCTTCACAGCTTTATTATCGACTAATGGTACTTTATCTTTGTCAGGCTTCACTATCACTAGGTTACGGTCGACAGGCTGATGTGTCTCTGCTGCAATAATAGGCGTTTGATCGATGCGAGTAATCTCACAATGATAAGTACCCAGACAAGCAATATTAGTCTCACCTGCCACCGGATAAATCTTACCGGACCAAGTGTCAGCGCTATCCGCTTTTTCTATCTGCTGATAACCCGTAAAAAGCTGACAACTTGATAACAGTGCACTCATAGCGAAGGTGGCACTAACATAAGCGACAAAACGTGTTTTTTTCATGATGACGGCTACTTTTTGTGAATGATAAAGTTGCTTTTATAATAGCTAGGTCGCCGCCATAACTCAACACAGTATTGCTCACTGTATGACTATTATTAATAATTGTATTAATAGTAGCAGTTATTCTCGATATTACTTATCGAGAATGGTTATTAACATGGTTTATAGACACTGATTATTAATACTAAGAATTTTAGGTTAAGCATGTACTTGGTTAAATATCCAAGGGGTCTTTTGCATCATTTTATGCTCATAATCTTTGATAGCGTCGCTTTGCTGCAAGGTTAGACCGATATCGTCCAAACCGTTCAATAAACAATGTTTGCGAAACTCATCGACCTCGAACGAGTACTCTTCACCAGTTGGAGTGATAACAACTTGACGCTCTAAATCAGCAGTCAGCTCATAGCCTTCATTTGCTAACGTCGCTTGCATAAGCGTATCGACGATAGCTTCATCCAAAATAATCGGCAACATACCATTCTTAAAACAGTTGTTATAAAAGATATCAGCAAAGCTTGGCGCGATCACAGTACGAAAGCCATATTCTGAAAGTGCCCATGGCGCATGCTCGCGACTAGAGCCGCAGCCAAAGTTTTTACGCGCCAGCAAGATAGTTGCGCCCTGATAGCGCGGCTGGTTTAACACAAAATCAGGATTGATTGGGCGTTTACTATTATCTTGGCCGCTATCTAAAGAAGGCACGCCCTCATCAAGATAACGCCAATCATCAAAGAGATTGACCCCAAAACCGGTACGCTTAATAGACTTCAAAAACTGCTTAGGGATAATCTGATCGGTATCGACGTTTGAGCGATCTAAAGGGCAAACGATACCCGTTTGAATATTATAAGCTTGCATAGTGTTTCCTATAAATAAGTATCAAATTTTAGAAGAGTAGTTTTGGGAGAGTAAGTCAGTGTCTTTACGCAGCAACTATTCTCTTCTAAAATGTACGCACATCGACAAAGTGACCGGCTAATGCTGCCGCTGTCGCCATTGCCGGACTGACTAGATGCGTGCGCCCACCATTACCCTGGCGCCCCTCAAAGTTACGGTTAGAGGTCGATGCGCAGTGCTCCCCCGGCTCAAGCTTATCGGCATTCATCGCCAAACACATCGAGCAACCAGGCTCGCGCCACTCAAAGCCTGCGTCAGTAAATAAAGTATCTAAACCCTCGGCTTCGGCCTGCAATTTGACTTGCCCGGAGCCAGCCACCACGATCGCTTCTTTAACCGTGTTAGCGACTTTACGGCCTTTAATCACCGCAGCGGCATCACGCAAATCTTCGATACGCGAGTTGGTACAAGAGCCAATAAAGATACGATCGAGCTGAATATCAGTGATCGGCTGACCTGCCTCAAGACCCATATAAGTATAAGCGCGCATCCAGCCTTCTTCTTGGGTGGCATCTGCTGCTTGCTCTGGCGTCGGAATAGATTGAGTGATATCGACGACCATCTCAGGGGAAGTCCCCCAAGAGACTTGCGGGGCAATCTGGCTACCATCCATCTCAACAACGGTATCAAACACCGCGTCAGCCTCTGAATATAAGGTGCGCCAGTAGCTTTCTGCTTGCTGCCACTGCTCACCAGTTGGCGCATAAGGGCGACCTTTGACATAATCGATAGTGGTGTCATCGACTGCTACCATACCAACGCGCGCGCCCGCTTCAATCGCCATGTTACAGACCGTCATCCGGCCCTCCATGCTCATCTCTTCAAAGACTTGACCGGCAAACTCGATGGCGTGACCATTGCCGCCGGCGGTACCGATCTTAGCGATAATCGCTAGCACGACATCTTTTGCGGTGACTCCTGCTCCAAGCTCACCGGTGACACGTATCTGCATGTTTTTCATTTTTTTGGTAATCAAGCATTGCGTCGCTAAGACATGCTCAACTTCAGAGGTGCCGATACCATGTGCTAAGCAGCCAAGCGCACCGTGAGTAGCCGTATGTGAATCCCCGCATACCACAGTCATGCCCGGCAAAACGAGACCTTGCTCAGGACCCACCACGTGTAAGATACCTTGACGCGCATCATTGATAGTGAATTCAGCAATATTGAACTTAGCGCAGTTGTCATCGAGCGTGACCACTTGCAGGCGCGATACTTTATCCTTAATACCTTCTACGCCTTCTAAACGCTCTTTAGTCACAGTCGGGACGTTATGGTCTGGGCTAGCGATATTGGCCGACAGACGCCACGGCGCTCTATTGGCAAGCTCTAAGCCCTCAAAAGCTTGCGGGCTAGTCACTTCATGCAGTAGATGACGGTCGATATAAATAAGGCTAGAACCATCATCACGCTTACTGACTTCGTGAGCATTCCAAAGTTTGTCGTATAATGTTTGAGCGGCCATGTAGCTATCCTTTTTCGGTTACTAAGCTTTAAACTGAGCTTCAATTAGTAAGCGTCTATACTGAACGCTAATATCTTAATTATACCTTATAAGTTAAATTGATAACGCCTTAGTCTTTTTAACTAATAACTATTTATTTGCTAAATTTAATAATTAACAAAAATAACAAAGTAAAAGTGTTAAAAAGTGGGTTCATCTCTTGTGATTATAACAGCCTAATCCTATAATAATAATTGATGATTTTTATCTGTTCCCAAACTTATATTTCTAATAAATTATGATTGGGTTAGCCAACTTTTAATTATAGCTCTACATATAGCTAAGGATATCGGTTTGAATACCACCAATTTGACAACGTTTGTCACCGTTATGCAAACAGGCAGTATCTCAGGAGCAGCAGAAAAGCTGTTCATCACCCAGCCTGCCGTGAGCAAACGTATCAAAAACTTAGAAGACGAATTCAATATCACTCTATTTGACACTGTAGGCCGCGGTATCGTGCCCACACAAGCCGCGAATGAGATGCTGCCTCATGCCAGACGTTGGCTCGATGATTACGATAACTTTAAAATCAATCTACAGCACTCAGAACAAGTCGTCTCAGGCAAACTTGTGATTGGTACTAGCCATCATATTGGCCTGCATCACTTAGCGCCAGTGCTCAAGCATTTCATTCAAAGTTATCCGGCGGTCCAATTAGAAGTGCATTTCGTCGATTCTGAGGAGGCGCACAAAGCCGTTCTCGATGGTAATTTGTCACTGGCCTTCTTAACCCTACCGCCTGTCTATGACAAACGCCTGACTTATCATACTTTATGGTCAGATCCGCTGTACTTTATGACTGGTACTCTGTCGCCTTTAGCCAAAAAGACCAACGTCACCTTAGAGCAGCTAGCGCATTATCCAGCTATTTTGCCCTCTGCTAATACCTTTACCAGTCAAATCACTTTGGCTGAATTTGCCAAACATAATCTCAAGCCGTATGCCACTATGAGCACCAATCCGCTCGAGTCTATTCGTATGCTCGTCTCTGTAGGATTAGGTTGGTCGGTACTGCCGCAAACCCTAATAAGTCAAGACTTAGAGCGTATTAACATGGCGGACAATATCGAGCTGCAACGCTACTTGGGTGTAGTTATCAACCCAAAACTAACGCGCTCTAGTAGTGTCGAGGCGCTATTAGAGCTACTTGCACCGATTGATTAATTCATGATACCGTTAGTAATATAAACGTAACAAATACGCAAACGTGATCCCAAAGGTCACGTTTTTTTTATAGTTATTTTATGGTTTGCAATGATTACAACCACTTGCGTGAAGCGAGTAACTCGTAATCTATGATTAGTAATTGATATTGCGATACGTTATAATTATTTCGTATGAAATTTTAACATACCGTTACTTCAGTGATAATCAAGCAATCTTAATTAATGCTATAGCATTACTGACGTAAGGTTTTTAACTGATCTACTTATAGCTAATGCTGACTGGTTTAGCGATTAACAATAAAGTTAGCAGTAGCTGACAATATCATCAACTTGAAGTGCTATTGATTCAAGGTACGCTTAAGTATTAAAAGTAATCATTGAAAACAGCATGATTGGCAGCCAGTTTCATTTATGTTTGTGAGTGAGATAACTCATACAACTGAAAGTGAATGTTGATTCTCTGCTTTCATATTTATATCGATAAACGTATGGTAAAACTGACGGTTTTAAACGATTGATATCCTTCACTAGAATGATTTAAAAGCTACTCATTTTTCATCTACTGATGTGAACTTGTAGCCAACAAGTGATTATATCAATCCTGTAAAGTCAAAAGTAATCACTTATTGATAAATGTAAAGTTAATAAGTGCAAAGCCATTACGAGATATCTAATGGCTTTTATTGTTTTTAGATATCACTTTTTGTACCGAGTTTTTATTTTGTATCTCGATAGCGAATTATAATAACAGCCAACACTGTTGGTTAAGGACTGTTTAAATGAATGGAGTTTCGAGTGGCGTCCTCATCTCGCTTGGCGCCTATTTTTTAGTAATGATCGGTATCGGTATTTATGCTTACTTTAAGCAAGCCAATGACACCGAAGGTTATATGCTGGGCGGTCGTAGTTTAGGCCCTGCCGTAACAGCATTGTCCGCTGGTGCCTCCGATATGTCTGGTTGGTTGCTCCTCGGCTTACCCGGCTATATGTATGCTGACGGCGTCGTTAGTGTTTGGATTGCGCTAGGTTTGACTTTAGGTGCCCTACTGAACTATATCATCGTCGCGCCGCGTCTACGGGTTTATACCGAAGTGGCGGGTAACGCTATTACCCTTCCCGATTATTTTGCCAACCGTTTTGAGGACAAGTCGCATCTGTTGCGGGTTTTCTCAGCGATCGTAATTATTCTCTTCTTCACGGTTTATACGGCGGCCAGCTTAGTGGGCGGCGGCAAACTGTTCGAAAGTTCATTGAACTTATCTTATGGTATGGGTCTTTGGGTTACCGCTGGGGTGGTTGTCGCTTATACGCTATTCGGTGGTTTCTTAGCGGTCTCAATGACTGACTTTGTACAAGGCGTGATCATGCTATTTGCTATGGTTATCGTGCCTATTGTTGCCTTTACCGATTTGGGCGGGGTTTCTAATGCCACACAGATTGTAGGAAACATTGATCCTAACCTACTGAACGTCTTTAGCGGCATGACTTTCCTCGGTATCGTCTCTTTACTCGCATGGGGCTTAGGCTATTTCGGTCAGCCGCATATCATCGTCCGCTTTATGGCGATACGCTCGGTCAAAGATGTACCAACTGCGCGTAACATCGGTATGAGCTGGATGGTGATTAGTTTGATTGGTTCTTTGATGACTGGTTTTGCGGGTCGTGCTTATGTTCAAAGAACGGCGATGACCTTAGATGATCCTGAGACCATCTTTTTAGTATTTACCCAGTTCTTATTTACACCGCTGGTTTCAGGCTTCTTATTAGCAGCTATCTTAGCCGCTATTATGAGTACCATCTCCTCGCAGCTGTTAGTGGTATCAAGCTCGTTGACTAAAGATGTTTATAAGCTATTCTTGGATAAAGAAGCGCCAGAGTCGCGCCAAGTGTTAGTCGGTCGTCTCTCTGTGATAGCCGTTGCTGTCGTTTCTATTATGTTAGCATCAGATCCTGATAGCTCAGTGCTTAACCTAGTGTCTAACGCTTGGGCAGGCTTCGGAGCAGCCTTTGGACCTCTAGTTATCTTCAGCTTAATCTGGCGCGGTATGAACCGTAACGGCGCTGTCGCTGGTATGGTCGTTGGGGCCTTAACGGTAATATTATGGATCTATGGTCCGTTCGAGATGAATGGTATGGCGCTTAATAGCTGGTTATACGCTATTGTTCCTGGCTTTATCTTAAGCACTATTGCTATCTTTGCGGTCAGTATGATGACTGGTGGTCCTAAGCCTTCGGTTAGCGCTACCTTCAAAGAGATGGAGCTTAATCTACATAAATAACCGTAACGCTTAGTCTTTATCTTAATATAAAAATAACCCTCGCTATTTAATAATAGCGAGGGTTTTGTTTGGTTAGTAATAAGCTTTAAAAGATCTAAAAAGTCTTGGTTAATAGTATCGTTGCCGTTTTTTCATCACGATCATCATAATAGTCAAAATTACTTGATGTTTTATCATAATCAAACACTAGTCTTGGCGTCAGGCCATACAGAGTGAAGTCGCGTTTCCATACTTGTAAGCCTAACGAAGTGGTTTTATCTTCTCGTTGTGAACCAAGCTCACCGCCAATGGCATTATAGTACCCTTTTAAGCCATTTCCTGATAACGCATCTGCAGGATCATCATACTCTTTGACCGCATAACCTGCAGTCGCTAGCGTTGAGATACCGCGCTTCCATTCTCGTCCCCACCCTACATTCACTGAATTACGATCGTAGCTAATGATACTAGACTTAGGTACATCATTGCGATAATTACCTAGGCCACCATAAAAGTACTCTTTGGCGTCTTTAATATAAAAAGCATTTAAGCCTAAGAAGCGTCCATCGGTTTCGCGGTTAGAGTTTGCATCATCTTCAAAGGTTTCTTTGGATAAGATACCGGTTGCCGATAGTTTTAATTTTGGCTTTACCCAACGAGAGCCACTCAGCGTCGCGCCTTTTCTCAAACTATACTCGCTCTCATCATAGTAGCGCTTGGTCACAAACGGTGTGAGAGAAACATCATTTTTGGCATCATCATAACCTACTCCAGCAGAGGCGGTAAAAAGATAATCGTTATAATCACTCTCATCCCAATAGCCTTTTAAGGAAGCATTACCGCCGACTGTGGTATAAAAGTTGTCTGGTAAATTAAAGCGTTTATTAGCACTAACATAACCTTGCAGGCCATTAGCTGATTTTTGCTCAGGTGTATTTAATCCACCTAAAGAAAGGCTTTTTGAAGGCGCGTCATTGATATTATCATCTCGGACATAACTGACAGAAGCATCAAAGCGCCATTTCTCTAGTCTATTAATCTGGTTCAAGGAATTCTGCACTCGGGCCATAACTGGCGCGGGCAGATCCACAGCTTGAAGCTTGGTGTACTGATCTTTTGCCGCCGCATATTGTTTATCCGCTTGTAGCGCTAGCGCCATATTTAAGCGCACCGGATGAAAGTCCGGATCGGCTGCTAGCATTTGCTTATAGATAGCAATAGCCTGCTTATTCTTGGCTTCGCTACGATAAACTAGCGCATCTGCAAAGTTAATCAGCATAGGATCATTCACCGGCAGAGCTTTATAGTGCGGGAGTAAGGCTTTGACAGTTGCCATATCTTGCGCGGCCAAAGCAGTATTTAAAAACTGACTGAATCTTGCTGGATCTGCTTTTAGCGCTTCTAGGTTATAGGAGGACGCTGCTGCTAATTGCTGACGACTGGCAATCGATTGTTGCGCCTCTTCGCTTGAGATTACCGTAGAAGGGACGGTAGGATCTGATAAAGCATTTTGACTCTCACGCTTGAGCAATTCGGTGGCTTGGTCATTTGCCGGTTGGTTCAAATCAAGCTCTGGCTCTGCAGCTATAGTCGATGCCGAAAAGCTCATCATAGTGAGTATGACAGCTGCGGTTAAAGGCTTAAATAAGTACTGATTGTTCATAGGTGTCCTTACCAAATTACGATGTTAAAAATTCGAAACCTAATTATCCTAAGCGATTTAAGCGATTTAAGCGAGAATAAAGCGCTCTAAAATGCTTTATTCTTTGTGCTATGTAGTCAGACCTCCCTATTGATTTTTGCTAATAGAGGCACTTTTAAAAACTCTATTAGCTTCGGCAATATTTATCTTATCGCTTAGTTGCGATAGCTCTTGCTAAAAACCATCTAACAATTAACTATTCATAGTAAACAATTAATTCTTAGATAATCATTTAAAAAAGAAAAGCGCTCTAGGGCGCTTTTCTCGTACCGCTAATACTTTAGATTATTTAGCTACTTTTTCAGCGCCAAAGGTACCTTGGAAGGTAGTACCTGTTCCAGCAATAGTACCTTTACCACCTTGGTCAGAGGCATCTTGATAGATACCACCTAGGAATTTACCTTCTTCACCATAGAAACCACCGGCAGTATCGATACCGTTGACGTTGCCAGCAAAGGTGTTGCCATCAATCGTCGCTGAAATACCGATTTCGTTACCCGCTGGCATGTACTTATAGCTATCTGCATCAAACGATAAAGTACCATCTACTGAGCCATTGACGAAGTCAACATCGAATGCGGATCTACCCTCAACTGGAGCTGTAGAAGCATTATCGGCTAAATGGATGTTTTCAATATAAGTCGCCATACCAGTGTACTGAGCGGTACCATCGCCAACGGTCTTTAGGTTATCCATACCGTATTGAGAAGTTAAATAGCCTTCTACATAAACGTTAGCTGCCCGTGACACCTCACCAGCCAATGAGTCAAAATTACCATACACATGTCCCACTTGCATCTGTGAATCAAAGTTTTCGTACACAGAGCTGTAGTTAAAGGTTGGATTTTGTCCCCCTTTACCTGCATCTACGGTCACTGAGCCACTATTGTTTAAAGACACGTTGATTGGCTGTAAGACACTATCGGGTTTAACCATGTCTGCGCGAACAACACCGCTATTGAAGCTGTTGAAATTGTTCCCTTCGCGGTTATCTACTGGCACTTGAGAACCATTTTCTGTTTTTAGTTCAGTCCAATCAGACTTATCATCACGAATCTCTACATAACCAATAGCGTTATCTAACTGGCCTAAACCAAAGGGTAGTGTTTTCTCTTTGCTACTTAGAGCTGTAGACTGAAAGCCAGTCATTTTAGACTCTACTGGATCTGGAGCTGCGCCCGGATCAACTTTGGTTGCGCCGTAAGTTCCCTTACCTCCTGAAACCTGATAGACACCACCTAATAAGCCTGCATCTTCACCAAAGAATCCCCCTTTAGTATCCACTCCATTCCAGTTGCCAGCAAAGCTACTACCATTAACCTCAGCCTTGATAACCTTCTCACTAACACTAGTACCCTCAAACGACAGAGTACCATCGACTTGACCATCAACAAAATCAACTGCAAACTCTGACGTCCCTATCGTTGGATTACTACCAATAATACTGGCGTTACTCAGATAACTAGCATCACCTTTATAACCAACCTTACCATCATTGATGCCGTTATCAATATTGTACTGTGATAACTCCTTCATATACTGCATATCGGTATTATCTGTACTGTTACCTTGCACATAAGTATTAGACAAGGTATCTAATCGAATACCGTTATTTGTGGTTTTGAGATCGCCGTATAAATGACCAACCTGCATCTGATCATCATAGTTCTTATAAACTGAAGTATATTTAAAACGTCTGTTCAAATACCCTGCTGGCAACGAATATAGAGAACTCTTTTTAAATCCTTCTCCATAATCCTCATCACTTGCATCTCGTACCTTAAAGTCAGTGGTCGTACCTGAATCGTAACGATCATTGCCAGTTGCCACTAAATTAACTTTAAGCTTATCGTAGTCAGCAGAGTTATTGTTAATAATAGCGCCATTACTATCTGAAATGGTATTTTGGAACCCGCTAATAGTTGTGTTTGCAGCTACTACAGGGTTGGTTGGTGCGGGTGGCAATTCCTGTGCGGCCGCTAAGGCATCTTCTGCCGCTTTGGCTCTAGCTTCGGCGTCTAACTTAGCTTGCTCAGCTGCCTCAGCACGTGCATTGGCTTCTAGCTTTGCTTGTTCAGCATCGGCTGCTTGTTGTTTAGCTGCAGCTACTTTTTGGGCTGCTTCTGCTTTAGCATCTCCAATGGCGGCTTCGGCTGCTGCTTCGGCTTGGATCACAGCCTCTTCTGCTGCTGCTCTGGCAGTCTCAGCGGCTAGTCTTGCGGCTTCTGCTGTCGTTGCGGCTTCTAGAGCAGCGTCTTCGGCAGCTTCGGCTGCGGCGGCACGTTCTAAGGCGGCGGCGAGTTGATCTTCACCATTGCCACCATTTGCTAAGGCATCCTCTGCTCGTTGTAGTGCTTCCTGTGCTTTAACAGCGTCCGCTTGCGCTTTATTAGCAGCAGCTTGTGCGGCAGCGGCTTGGGCTTGAACTGCTGTCAGTGCTTTATTAGCAGCGTCGGCTTGAGCTTGGGCATTTGCTGCAGCTTGTTCAGCGGCGGTTTGCTTGTCGCTCTTAGCACCATAAGTACCTTGAGCGCCATTACCTTCGTAGACACCACCTAAGTACTGAGCATCGCCGCCAAAGAATCCACCATCAGCATTGTAACCGTCTTTGCTACCTGAGAACTGGTTACCGTTGATACTAGCTTCTAAACCGATGTTTTTGTCACTAAAAGTTAAATCACCTGTTAAGTTTTTGGCGACAAAGTCGGCGGTAAACGCTGATTGACCAAACTCGATGTCATTGTCTAAACCTAGCTGACGATAGGTGGCATCGCCACTATAGTTTACTTTACCTTCATTTGGCATGTTAGCGGCTTGCGTAGCGTTACCAATGACTGCTACCCCATTGACAGGTAATTGACTATCGCCAAGGGCTGCTGCACCATCAATATGGCCGATACGCATGTCATCGCCAAAGTCCTTATACGTTGAGGTATAAGTCAGTGGCAAAACGCCAAGATTCGTTGTGATATCTGTGCTATCTTCATGCGCTTGGAAACCATTTTGAACATTAGTATCATTTGCTCCTGATATAGTAACGGGAACTGCTGGTAATAGCCCTGGTTGATCGGGTGATGTTACAGAGGCCATATCGGCACGAGCGTCTACAACACTACCATCTTCATTTATTTCAAAGTCACGGGTAGTTGTCTTAAATACTACTGGCACACCTGCGCCTGAAGGATCGATATTTATGGACTGTACACCAGTTTTCTTAGTTTCTGACGCATTCTTGATCTGAGCTGCCGTTAGGGCATCCTCGGCCGCTTGCGTAGCTTGATTCGCGGTTGCAACTTGAGCTTCGGCGGCGGCGATAGCGTCAGCTTGTGCTTGCTGGGCTGCCGTAACTTTGTCATTTGCCGCGTCAAGTGCCGCTTGACGACGATCGACTTCTGCTTGTAGGGCTTCTGTGCTACCCCCTGAGGCTAGTGCCTCTTCTAAAGCTTTTTCTGCTGCGGCTAAATCAGACTCTGCATCCGCTAGCTCATCTTTAGCTTTATTCGCTTCTAATTGTGCAGCGTCAGCCCTTTCTTTTTCAGCTTGCGCTAATGCTTGGGCTGCACTCGCTTGTTGATTGGCCTGATCTGCTTTGGCATTAGCGTCCGCGATCGCTGTGTCGGCTTGCGCTTTAGCGGTGATAGCGTCAGCTTTGGCTTTCGCTTCGGCTGCTTTAGCCTCTGTAGCTTCTTTTTCAGCCGCAGCAGCTTGAGCTTGTGCATCGACTGCTTGTTTATTGGCTTCGGCTACTTTTTTGCTTGCCTCTGCTTTAGCTTCTCCAATCGCTTTGTCTGCAGCATTTTGTGCAGCTTGTGCGGCTTGCAGTGCAGCGTTTTTAGCGTTTTCGGCAGCCTTTCTTGCAGTTTCTGCTGTCGTTGCAGCTTTTAAGGCAGCAGCTTCGGCAGCTTCTGCGGCAGCTGCGCGAGCTAATGCATCTTCTAATGCGGCTTCACTATTACCTGCATTATCTGCGGCTTCCTGAGCTTTAGCGGCAGCAGCTTGCGCTTTAGCAGCATCTTCTTTAGCTTTATTGGCAGCAGCAGTTGAAGCAGCAGCTTGCGCTTGAGCGTCTTTCAGTGCTTTATTAGCTGCAGCGGCTTGTGCCTGCGCGTTTGCTGCAGCTTGTTCAGCAGCGGTTTGTTTATCACTCTTAGACCCATAAGTACCTTGGGCGCCATTACCTTCGTAGACACCGCCTAGATACTGGGCATCACCGCCAAAGAAGCCACCTTCGGTGTTGTAACCTGCATTGTCAGCAGCAGTGCCTGAAAATTGGTTACCGTTGATAGCAGATGTAAGACCAATTTTACCCGCTTTATCAAAGGTTAGATTACCTTTTAAGTTCTTCGCGACAAAGTCGGCGGTAAAGGCTGATTTACCAAATTCGATGTTATTGTCTAAACCAAGCTTACGATAGGTAGCATCCCCTGTATAGTCAACAGTACCTTCGGTTGGCATGTTTTCAGCTTTAGTTGCATTTCCGACTACTGCCACACCGTCTACTGGTAGTTGAGTAGTGCCAAGAGCGGCCGCACCATCAATATGACCGATGCGCATTTCGTCCTCATAGTCTTTATAAACTGAGGTATAGGTTAGAGGTAAAACACCAAGACTTGTTTTTATTTCACTATTATCTTCGTGAGATTTGAAGCCATTCTGTAAACTTTTATCGTTTTTACTAGATGTAGTCACATTAACAACTGGTAATAAGCCATCTGAAGCAACATCAGCTCGAGCTTCAACACCATTATCGGTAATATTGAAATCTCTTGTAGTCGTTTCGAAAACTTTATTTAATGGCTTAGCATCAATGCTTAAAGATTGCACACCAGATTTTTTAGCTTCAGGTGCATTCTTAATCTGGGCTGCTGCTAGCGCTTCTGCTGAATCTTTAGCCGCTTTTGTGGCGGCAGCAGCTTTAGCTTCTGCGGCAGCAATGGCAGCTTGTGCAGCTTGTGCGGTGCTTTCAGCTTGCGCTTGTGCTTCTTTCGCTAATTTAGCTTTGCGATCTGCTTCCGCTTGTAGCGCTTCTGAACTTCCACCGCCCCCTGCAGCTAAAGCGTCTTCGGCTTCTTTTTGAGCTTGAAGAGCTTCTTCTTTGGCTTTGATAGCGTCGTTCTTAGCTTTTATCGCTTTAGCCTTGGCCTCTTCTGCATCCTTAATAGCTACTTCTGCTGCTGCCTTTGCTTCAGCCGCAGCTGAGGCTTTCGCTGCCTCCGCTTTTGCTTTTGCTTCAGCAGCTTCAGCCCGATCTTTAGCCGCTTTCGCTTCAGCAGCAGCTTTAGCAGCTTTATCTTTAGCTTCCTGAGCAGCTTTTTCTGCTGCAGCTATTTCAGCTTTTGAAGCCTCTTCTGCTTTAGCTTTAGCTTCCTCAGCGGCTTTTGCTTTGGCTTCTGCTTTTTTAGCTTTTGCCTCCGCTTCAGCTTTTGCCTCTTGGGCTTCTCTTATAGCTTTTTCTGCGGCGGTTTCGCTACCACCTCCTTCACCGCCAGTACCACTACCTTCACCGCCACTTCCTTCGTTACCGCTATCTTCACCGTCATTACTTTCGCCCCCATTATCTGGAGTAGGTTTAATGATCGGAGTGCTGTCATTAGTAGTATTACTGTCACTCCCATCAGATGAACACGAAGCTAGAATTACTGCTGTTAAAAGAATAACACTAGCTTTTAACGGAGTTTTAAGAGTTTTTGAAGAATAGTCAGAAAAACTATTAGGCATAATTGGGGACATAAATCTCTCCATGGTTTAAAAAAAGTATTCCATTACTTAATTACTTAACATTTATTGATAAGCCCATATAGATAACCAAAAAAAATATTGGATGTCAACTTTTAATAATGCACTAACAGTATAATTTAATATTTTTTAATTAATTGTTTTTAGATAAATAGAGTTAATTAATAAAGGTACAGTTGTAAACTGAAAAATTTATATAAATTAGTAAGATAGCTACTTTATAATTTACATATTAAATATAAATACTCATTAAAATACTTTCTATTTATAAAAACAAACCTATAGATTGTAGGTTTAAAGTCTTCTAAATAGATTAATTTCTATTTTATCTCATTAATAATCTAACCTTCGATAGCCTTACTTAAGTAAACTAAAATCGCAAAAAAAAGCGCCCGAAGGCGCTCTTTTTTATTATAAACTTTTAGGTTTACTTACTGCTTTTCAGCACCATATGTACCTTGGGCCGTATCACTAGAATAAATACCGCCTAAGTACTTAGCATCATCACCATAAAACCCGCCTTCAGTACTATAAGCACCACTAGTGCCAGCAAACTGACTTCCAGTAATATCTCCTGCGATAGCTATATTTCCTGCTTGATTGAATGTTAAGTTACCGTTAACTGTTTTAGCGGCAAAGTCCGCAGTGAATGCAGAACTACCATATTCTATAGTTTGATTTAAACCAAGCTCACGATAGGTTGCATCACCATTGTAAGCAACGCTACCATCTGTAGGTAATGTATTGGTGGCATTACCTGTAACTACTACACCGTCTACTGGAAGTTGACTTACCCCTAAAGTAGCCGCTCCATTGATGTGACCTATACGCATAGCTTCACCGAAGTCTTTATAAACCGAGGTATAAGTGAGAGGTAAGTTTCCTAAAGCGGTAGGAATCTCGGCACTTCCTGTATAAGACTTGAAATCATTATCAAGGTCAGTGTCATTATCACCTGAAGTAGTCACTGTAACTGCAGGAAGAACTTCATCTGAAGCTGTATCAGCTCTTGCTTCTATTGAATCGTCAGTAACTGCAAAATCACGTGTCGTTGTGTTGAATACTCCAAGAGGTCCAGCAACAATGTTTAATGATTGTGCACCCGACTCAGTTGTCGCTGATCCTGATGTATATTCTGGCTCTGGCTCTGGCTCTGGCTCAGGAGCTTGGTTTTTCTCAGCGCCATAAGTACCTTGAGCACCATTACCTTCATAGATA
>NZ_JBPYDC010000028.1:0-29744 GCF_051847575.1 Psychrobacter sp. 1U2 | reverse complement strand
TTAGATAGCAACGATGTTATGTGCTTGTGGGCCTTTTTGGCCTTGAGTTACAGTGAACTCAACTTCTTGGCCTTCAGCCAAAGTTTTGAAACCAGAACCAGAGATTTCGCTGTAATGAGCAAAAACGTCTGCGCCGTTTTCTGGAGCGATAAAACCAAAGCCTTTAGCTTCGTTGAACCACTTAACTGTACCTTTTTGAACGTCTGACATGTTGATAATCCTACTTTTTAATTTATTGATGGTCTCATTGACCGGTAACGCTTGCAAATAGCTACTGACGATAAATATTAAAACGAAGGATTATAACTAATACTACGAGGTAATGATTTGTGCAGAACTGCTCTTAAGCTTGTGGGTATTATAGAAGCCTTATCGCACTATCGCAAGCGATATATAGCTTTTTGTGTAACTGGTTACAAATAAACATTTTTTATGGCTAACTTGTTGTTTTATTTGGCATTTGGCAAGCGAAAAAGATAAATAGCAACGCTTGTACAGACGATGGCGACGAGCCAAGCCATCCACATAAGATCATCGGGCAGTCGATAAAACAGCATAGCCGTGGATAAACCCATCATGATAGTCGCCAGCCATTTTGCATACCAAGGCACCGCATGATTCTCTTCCCAATCGCGGACAAACTTACCAAAATACTTATGATTAATCAGCCAAAAATGAAAGCGTCTCGAGCTGCGTGCCCAGCACCCTGCTGCCAAGAGTATAAAAGGTGCGGTCGGCATCACTGGTAACAATACGCCGATGATACCCAGCACAAAAAATATCCAGCCTAGTATCACAAACGTCCAGCGCACCGTTGGGCTATTAGACTGATTGGTCTTGGGACGATAGTAAAAGGCTTTTTTGTCAGTCATATTGATTACATCAATGCTAATGGGTGTTTCGCTAATGGGAGTGGCAAAGCTATTTTTATAAATCAACAATCATGCAATAAAGACTAATTTGGCTCAATATTATTTTTGCATTTTTATGTGGTTGTTTCATATCTAGCGGTCTGTCTCAACCATCAGACCAAAAAAAACCACTTACAGCAGACGCCAAAGTGGTTTTTGCTTCACTTTAAAAGGGGCTTATACTAATAGCAGCACAATCACAGTGAAGATGACGAAGTAAATAAAGACGCCCGCAATCGCATAAAATGTTTTAATCTCTTTATTATTAATCTCAATCTTACTAAGCGTCGTGCCAAGCTTGAGCATAGAGATGGCAAAAAAGTAAAATGCTAAAGCCAATAGCGTGATACTGATAATGAAGATCACTACCGGAGAGACGATACCGAAAAAGGTCTCCGTGCCTGGGAACAGAATCTTACCTTTGATAACCAGTATCAGTAGTACGGCAGCTAGACCTGACGCAGAGGCATGAAAAAAGATAATATCATGCCAAGAAGCCGCGGTTCTATAGAAGCTGTTTTCGATGCCGAAATTGGTCTGGGCGTTATCAACTTCGGTTGCTCCTCTTTTTCCGACGGCTCTATAAGAGTTAATCTTACTGACTGTAATCAGGAAGGTGAAAAAAGTAAAAGCAATCCACAAAAAGACGTACAAGTTCAGACTCATAACTACCTCAAGACTTATATAATTATGCGTTCAATATATCATTTATATCAATCATATTATGTATTAATAAGACTAACAAGTGCACGCATTAGTTATTAGGTTGGCTACACGCTGAACAATTTGGTAGTAATAAGGCAATCAAACTTGTCCCCCCTTTCTTACTGACATAAAAAAACCGCTACGGCTTGAGGCGGTAGCGGTATTTTGCCCTAGGTAGCTAAAACTTAATTTTAGATACTAAGGGTGAGTTGTAAATTGACCATAGCTACCTTACAAGTATTAAGTAAATTTCTATAATTTGAAATTACAAAATGTTAGTAGTATTAATATAGTGTTGTTCTACAACGCTCTAAGCTCCTCCATCTGCCCCGCCATTGCTTTAAGCTGCCCTTCAAGCTCAGCCAATTTAATCTTTTCAGCATCGACCACTTCCGCAGGCGCTTTACTCACAAAGCCTTCATTACTAAGCTTACGTGAGATGCCTTCGGCTTGCTTTTGTAGCTTCTCGTAGGATTTACCGAGACGATTTAGCTCTGCCGTTGGATCGATCAGTCCTTTCATTGGTACAAGGACGCGTAGCTGACCAATCATACTTGATGACGATAGCGGTACTTCATCGCCCTCTTTTAAGATGGTTAAGCTCTCAACTTTGGCTAATGCCTTAAACTGATTGGCAATACGGGATAGACGCTGCTCTTCATCCGCTGAGATATTCTGTAACAGCACTGGCAGGCGCACCGCATTACCCAGTTTCATCTCACCGCGGATATTACGCACGCTCGCGATCAGCTCTTGTAGCCAGTCCATATCAGCCTCGACTTGCTCGCTAATGAGCTCACTATCAGTTTGCGGATAGTCGGCGATGACGATGCTGTCGGTATTTTTGCGATTCACTTCACCACTGATGAGCGGAGCTATGGTCTGCCAAATCTCTTCGGTGAGATACGGCATAATCGGATGGGTGAAGCGCATGGAAGTCTCAAGCACATGCAGCAGTACGTAGCGGATTTGCGCTTTACGCTCGTCTGTTACTGAGTCGTCATTGAGACTGGCTTTGGCAAGCTCAACGTACCAGTCGCAGTACTCGTTCCAGATAAACTCATAGATATCATGGCTGACCATGTCGAGACGATACTGGTTAAAGTGCTGATGGATATTTTTGACGCTAGAGTTTAGACGACTCATAATCCATTTTTCAGGTAGCTCCCAGACCTCTGGCTTGGCGTTTTGATCGATAGGCAGCGCGCTTCCCTCTTTATCGACACAGTTCATCAAGACAAAACGGCTGGCGTTCCAGATTTTATTACAAAAGTTACGATAGCCCTCAACTCGTTTCAGATCAAAGTTGATATCACGGCCCGTACTAGCGAGCGAGGTAAAGGTAAAGCGTAGCGCGTCCGTACCATAAGCGGCGATGCCCTCGGGGAACTCTTTACGCGTTTGTTTTTCAATCTTGGCGGCGTCTTTTGGGTTCATCATATTGCTAGTGCGTTTTTCTACTAACGTCTCTAAATCAATGCCATCGATGATGTCGATAGGATCTAAGACGTTACCTTTGGACTTAGACATTTTTTGACCTTGGCCATCACGGACTAATCCATGCACGTAGACGGTCTTGAACGGCACTTGCGGCGTGCCATCATCGTTCTTCACAAAATGCATGGTCATCATGATCATGCGCGCGACCCAAAAGAAGATAATGTCAAAGCCGGTGACCAGTACGCTAGTCGGGTGGAAAGTCTCTAGCACTTTTTTATCAGCAGCCGGATCAGCCCAGCCAAGGGTGCTAAACGTCCATAGACCTGAGCTAAACCAAGTATCGAGCACATCATCGTCTTGGCGTAGTTTGATATCGTCGCTGAGATTATACTTACTGCGTACTTCGGCTTCATCACGTGCTACGTATATTTCGCCCGTGGCGTCGTCATACCAAGCAGGGATACGATGCCCCCACCACAGCTGACGGCTGATACACCAGTCCTGCAAGTCGGTCATCCACGCCATATACATGTTTTTATATTGTGCGGGAACAAATTCGATATCGCCATTCTCGACCGCATCAATAGCAGGTCCCGCAAGTTTGTTCACCGCGACATACCACTGATCAGTCAGCCACGGCTCAACGATAACGCCACTACGATCACCGCGTGGCGCTTTTAGCGCATAGTCCTCAACCGCCTCAAGCCAGCCCTCTTCTTGTGCTTGTGCCACCATCTTGATACGGGCAGTGAAGCGCTCAAGACCAGCGTAGCTATTGCTCTCGTGATCGCTAGGTGTCATCTCCAAGTTAGGCTCACGAGTTTGCAGATCAGGGTAGACTTCCATCTCAGCCAAGATATTGGCATGAGCGTCTAGTACGTTGATTAGCGGTAGGTGATGACGGCGGCCGAGTTCATAGTCATTAAAGTCATGCGCAGGGGTTATTTTCACACAGCCGGTACCGAAGTCGCTTTCGACATAGTCGTCGCTAACGATAGGTACGACGCGGCCGGTAATCGGGAGCGTTATGGTCTTGCCGACTAAGTGCGCGTAACGCTCATCGCTCGGATTGACCGCGACGGCGGTATCACCAAGTAGCGTTTCGGGGCGGGTAGTAGCAACGACTAGATAATCTTTACCGTCTTGCGTGCGAACGTCTTTATCAGTGAAGTGATAACGAAAATGCCAAAGGTTGCCTTTTTCATCATGGTTTTCGACTTCTAAATCAGATAGCGCCGTTTGGAATTTAGGATCCCAATTGACCAAACGCTTACCGCGATAAATAAGCCCTTCATCAAATAGACGCACAAACACTTCTTTCACCGCATTAGATAGACCGTCATCCATGGTGAAGCGCTCGCGCGACCAATCGACTGAGCTACCCAAACGGCGAATCTGGGTAGTGATATTATCACCTGACTCAGCTTTCCATTCCCAAACTTTATCAATAAAAGCGTCGCGGCCTAAATCGTGGCGCTTAATGCCCTCGGCGTTGAGTCGACGCTCTACTACCATTTGCGTGGCGATACCGGCATGATCGGTACCTGGCTGCCATAGCGTATTATCACCATCCATACGGTGGAAACGCGTGAGCGCATCCATAATAGCGTTATTGAAGCCGTGACCCATATGCAAAGAGCCTGTGACGTTCGGCGGTGGCAGAGCAATGGAGAAAGACTCGTTTTTATCGAAGGTTGGCTGGAAGTAGCCGCTCTCCTCCCAGCCTTGGTACATGCCCGCTTCTACTGCGCTTGGATTATAGGCGTTCTCTAATTGGCTTAGCGCGGCTTGGATAGACTGGGTTAGGTTGGTGTTAGAATTAGGATTGCTCATAAGAAGTAAGTCTTTTATTAATAATGAAGGTAAGAAATATAGATATAAATATAAGGTTAATCACGAATAGAGTGATTTTAACGCAGATAGCTAGTTTTTGTTAGCGTTAAGGTGATTTATCAGCGCAGATTTCAACGCTATTATTAATTGTTATTAAACAATCAACAACAGCAATCCGCCTAATGCTAAATATAATGGAGTATAGTACTTTCACAGCGACTGCTTGATACTGAAATACTAATATTAAAATTTAAGAATATTGAAAATATTGATAATATTGTTACTAGACATACAAAATAGCGAGCCTGCCGTGCCTCAAAATGACAATAAAACACAGAATGTACCAAACGACACTTCTGATACTCAAAGTCAGCAAGAGGTGCAGGGACAAAGCACCGATTCTGACTCTGTTTCTAAGCCTGTTTCTAATATTGACTCTGATTCGATGGCCATCGATAAAGAGGATCTAGAAACTAGCGAAAATAATGCTAATGACGGCAAAGGTAGTGCTAATAATAGCGAAGATAACTTGCCACAAGCCGATAGCGAGTCTAGTAGTGATGTCACCGAAAACCTAACCGACGAAGACTTCCCTGCAGACTTCAGCGATGAAGAAAAAGAAACCATCAAAAAAGTCGCTAGCGATGACAACTTAAGTAAAGCCAAAAGCTCAGCGAGTATCTTAGTCGAACAGTTCATCGATGCCAAAGAAACTTTTGGCCGCTCGTTAGGCTCCTTATTTACTAGCGCCTTTACCGCAGGACTTGAGATTGGCATTAGTTTTTTTGTGATTTTATCCGCTTTTGCCCTGCTCAAAGACGTTCTGCCAAATAACTACGCTATGGTGCTGTCCTCCTTGCTGTATCCGATCGGCTTTATCATCGTTGTCATTGGGCAATCGTTATTATTTACCGAGCAAACCTCCCTACTAAGCCTGCCTGTCCTCAATAAGATTGAGCCTTTGCATAAACTGCTACGACTTTGGGGTATCGTTATCGCGGGTAATGTCGTCGGTGGCTGTCTGTTTGCCGCTTTGATGATTGGCCTAGGCCTTAATATGAATCTATTTACCGTAAGCGCTATCGATGCTTATGCCGAGCATGTCTTAGGCTTTAAATGGTGGGTGATATTTGGCAGCGCGGTACTCGCCGGCTGGATGATGGGTATCGCCGCTTGGCTTGTGACCTCTGCGCGCGACACTATTAGCCGTATTGTCTTGGTGACACTGATCACCGGTAGCATTGGCTTTTTGGGACTGCATCACAGTATCGTCGGCAATGTCGAAGTTTTTGCCGCTTTGATGTATGGCAGCTACGTCACCCTCACCAATTATATGCTATTTTTATTTGTCGTATTAGCCGGTAACACCGTAGGCGGTGTAGTGTTTGTGGCGGTGCTTAAAAACCGCACTTTCTTATTCGATGTGGCTAAAGTCCGAGAACAAAGCGCTGAGGACAAGTCTAATAAGTTAGCACGGCTTAACGGACGCGAGCGTTAAGCCGTGCTAAAAGTCTTTATACTAAAATACTTTTAGTCCGAACAAACCACCAAAAACCCCATAGTTAACGTCTATTACGAAGCGAGCTATGGGGTTTTCTACGAGTAACTGTAAATAAAACTGAGATGTTTTACTGATTAAGCATAAGCCACTTGCTGTTTTTTGGCTTTACCACTGAATACTTTGACTAAGATACCGGCGGTAAAGAACATAATCAGCGTATAAATAGCCGGTGTCATCGACATATCATAATTAGCTAATAGCGTCAGCGCCATAAATATCGATAGCGTACTGTTTTGTAGGCCAACCTCCATCGTAATTGAGGTTCTTTGCGCTAAGTTCAAACCCAGTAGTTTACTGGAGAAGTAGCCGAGTGCCATAGTGACTAGATTGAGAATTAATGATACTGGACCCGTAGCGATAAGGGCTTCTACGATAATATCTCTTTGCACATAGCTCAAGAATACCACTAACATCGCCAAAAACGTTACCCCAAACCTAGAAACGAGGACTTGCGAGCTATCCGCTACCCTAGGGGCAAAGCGTTTAATCAGCATTCCGATACTAATAGGCAAGATAGTAATCACAAACAGTGAAATCATGGTTTTAGCAATAGGCAGTTGGAACTCGGAACCTGCGCCCATAAAGTGAATGAGCGAATAACTCAGTACGATAGGGATGGTAAAGACAGTAATGACGCTAGCAATAGCGGTCATAGTCACTGATAACGCCACATCGCCTTTGGCTAAAAAAGTGAACAGGTTGGAGGTCGTGCCACCCGGACATAGCACTAGTAACATAACGCCCACCGCATATTCAGGACGCAGCGGCATGATATTGGCAAGGGCAAAACCGATAAGCGGTAGCATGATGAGCTGATTGGCTAAACCTATACTCACCGCTTTGGGAAATTTTACCACGCGCTTGAAGTCGTTTACGACTAAGGTTAAACCCATGCCCATCATAATCAAAAATAAACAGATAGGAATGACGACTGAATTGACGAAGGTGACTAGCTGAACACTTTCCATAACTACTTCCATGTAGTGAAGACCTATTTAGGTCAAAAATGAGGTTATAAATGAGTATAACGGTACAAGAGTAAACTCTTTGCTCACTTTCGACTACTTACCAGTCAACAACAGGCTTTTGTTTTTTAATAGCAGAAAAAGAGAGAGGGTCTAAGTAGGAGGTAGTTTTAGCAGACAATAGGTTTATTTGAGCGGTACTTTATATATGAGGCGACTGATAACAGTAGATAATCATTTAAGATTTTCGCGACTAATGACTGCGGTGCCATAAGCAATAGCCTCAACCATACTACCGAGCTGATTGATGTTACTGACTTCTAAGCGCAGTCCATAGATATGATTATAGCCTTTGCTATGCGCCTGCGTACGCATACGCACGATCGCTTCGCGGCGAGCCCGATCGAGTAGCGTCTCATAAGTGGTGAGGTTTTTGCCAAATAAGCTAAGTACTTTGGCGATGACCATTTTGAAGTAGTCTTGAGCGATGACAACGCTGCCGAGTACCAGCTCCCCTTCACTGTCAGCTTGTAACTTGGGACGATAAAAACGCTCGCTTGAAACAACAATATGACTCAGCTCTTTTTCTGCTACAGATAAACGTACTAAATGCTGACGCTCATGGCGCGCACCAAAAAACCACCCTACTATAAATAGAATAAGTAGCGGTGCATAATTGATCAGCATCTGCGTTAAAGAGTTATTCATAACCCGTCTCTAGTAATAAAAAAGCTCTAAGCGTTTAACGGCTTAATTAATGGCATGATTTGGCTTTAGAAAAAAGCACTACTCACCAAAAGGATTAAATCGGGGCAAGTCATCTGTTGAAGGGTTAGTAGGCGTTGGCTGACCTTGATTATTAGAAGCTTGGTTATTAGGCGCCTGATAAGACTGATAGCCCGTATCGCCAGGATACTGATTGGGTAGTCGCTGCTCCTCGGGTACTGCTTTGATCGCGGTGCCGTAAACAAATAACTCAGAGGCGCCCTGCGCGATACTAGAGGTCGAAAACCTTAGACCGACAATGGCATCAGCACCTAACGCTTCTGCTTTGACCACCATACGATCTATCGCTTCTTGGCGCGACTCTTCTAATAGCTCAGTATAAGCGGTCAGCTCGCCGCCAACGATATTTTTTAGACCCGAAAATAAGTCTTTACCGACATGCTTTGAGCGTACGGTACTACCATAGACGACATCTAAGCGCTCAGTAATACGATAGCCTGGTAGATGCTCAAGATTGGAGAGTTGCACGGTCATGGAATGGCCCTGTTAATCGTTTACTTATTAAAATACATATGCAGTGGCGATGTATTGCTGATAACTTAAAACTAATCATTAGTATGAAATAATAAAAATAGCTCAGTCAGGTTACCTTCGATACTGTTAGCCATTTGCGCCATTTTATTGTCATCACTGCGCATTTGTACCAGTTCCTCATCTTCATCATCGATGCCGCTGAACACAACCATAGGTAAAGTTAACACCGCGACATCCTCAGCAGTCTCTTCGTTCTCAAACCAATCCTCAGCTTCATCAGCATACATCGCATCGACAAACCCTATCGACCAAGCGACAATATCTGACTCTTCAGAGAAATCCATCGCAGTATCTTCATGCTCTGCATCTTCATTAAATGGCAACTCAATTGGCTGCTCATTTTTGAGCTCAGCGAGGATAGCCTGACGCCACCGTTTCACGCCATCTACCACGTTTTCTGGTAGTTTGTCAGCTTGACCTTCGAATAGTGCCTCTAACCAATTAGGCAGTGGACGACCGATTACCGTAGCCGTCAAAAACCCATGGGTAGCAATACTATCGAGCACATATAGGCTCTCTTGGTTGTCCAAAAAATCTAGTAATTGATCAAAGCTCAATGGGTCGCTACTCATGATGCGCTTCCTTGTTGTTAGGTTGGCAAATTTTAAGACTACTTTTAGATTACGACGTTCTAGACTAGGATGTATTAGCTTAGCACGACTAGCAGATAGGTTGTTTTAACTAAGTGTGTTGCCCTTTTCGGTAAAAGGGCGTAAGGGCGTTGAGAGCTAGAGCTCTTCGTCATCATCCCAATCGGCATCCCAGTCGTCATCGAGATCATCGTCATTATCATCTGCTAAGTCGTCTTTCAAGGCTTTTGCTAGACGCTTTTCTTCTAATAAATTATCAATGAGACGACGCTTCTCTAAACTGCTAAGGCGCGTACGGACACTAGTCTCCGCCTCTTCTACCATCTTTGCATCATCGTCATCGGCAAATTCATCATCAAAATCATCAATATCAGGATCACTCATGACAAACTCCTATTATTTGTACCAAAAATTCAAAATCATTCACTTTATATAAGCCTTATAAAGTCTCTAAGGTGTCTTGTCAATGCTTTTCGTCGTTAGGCGCATTTTATCTTAACAATACACCCCCTGTTACCTAAGCTACCTAAGCTATTTAGGCCTCGCTTTCTGTCATTAGCACTGAGTTGCGCACATCGGCTAAACGCTGCATCATAGCATCATTGCCCCCATCAAATATCGCACATTCACGCTCATAGACGGTCGTTGGGCGCTTGACACTTTGTACCTGCACGTAGCTACCGATCTGTTTTAGGCCGGCATGAGGTAATAGTATAAGCATTTGCTCTTTTTTCCCGACGCTAGCGAGTAGCTGAGTCATTGCATCTACTTGCGCTTCATCACTAACGCCTACTTTGGCGGGTAGCGCAAAGCGAGATAGCTCAATATGCTTATCATGGATGATCTTATTGAGCATCAAATACAGCTTGCCTAGCATCACTCCTGCTAGCGCCACTTTTGCGTGGCTATTATCTGCTTTAAGCACCGCTAAGGCGCCATTTTCATCAAAATACGGCTTATTGACCGCGCTAATGCCCAATAACAAAGGCTGTTTTAACAGCTCAGTCAAGGCTTGCTGTAATAGCTGTGTGCATAAGGCCAGATAAGGCATACGCGTCTCTGGCGCCAAGCGCTCGAGCATATTGTACTCGTCATGAAAGGTGATATGGACACTTATCGTCTCAAGGGCGCGAGAAGACGATAAACTAGAGCTCTGCGCGCTAGGCTTAACAGCATCATATCCTTTGGCACTTGCCCTATCGGTTGTGCTATTTTCGGTGGCATCAGTTTTGCGCTCCGCTTGCGCCATAGCCGCACTCATGGAGGTTTGCTCAGCGCCGTCACTACCTTGAGCTGCACTGTTAGTGCCAGTTGAATGATTGTCAGCTGATTGCTGGGATTTGAGATAAGCGTTCAACTCACTATGAATCGTTGCCGTATTGACCGGGCCGGTTTTGGCATCCATTGGCGCACTAGCGCTGTCATGAGGCGCTGCTTGCGCGTTAGTATCCGTTTCGCTCTGCTGACTGATCTCCTCGGGATAACGGCTATGAGCCTGCGCTCGGCGCGCATATTGCTCACGATGCACGTCTTCTATGTCTTGACTCAGCGCGCTGATTTGCTCTTTTGTTGGCCGCGCAACATAGCTATAAACTAATAACAGCAATAAATGCAGTATCAATGAGCCAATCACAAAGGGCCACTGCATGGTGATAATCTCACCTTTGCTGATATCCTTTAGGGTTAGCGCTACGCTACCGATCACTGCATCGCCATTGGTCGCTATTTGGCTAATAGTGTTGCCTTGTTGCATAGGTGCATTGCCGACAGGTACTAGCACCTCATCGTTATTATCCTTAATAACCAGTCGCGTGACGTCTTGCTCACTGGTATAGCGATTGGCAATAACGCTTAAGCTGACACGGTCTTGGTTTTCTAAAGATAAGCGAGCCTCATCGATAAGCTGAGCGACCA
The DNA here is from genome assembly GCF_051847575.1 of Psychrobacter sp. 1U2. NCBI lineage: Bacteria > Pseudomonadati > Pseudomonadota > Gammaproteobacteria > Moraxellales > Moraxellaceae > Psychrobacter > Psychrobacter sp. 1U2. The sequence goes on along the minus strand of NZ_JBPYDC010000028.1, from coordinate 18,505 downwards.
TCTGCTCGCCTTTTAGCTGACGGCTATTGCTTAACTGCTGATCAGTACTAATGACCAACAGCAAGGTTTGCAAACAAAAACTAATCAGAATAATGATGGCAAACAATCCTTGCCGCGGCGCTAAATAAGTCATGGTAGAGTAAACTTTTTTATAAGAAAGAGTGAAAAACGATACTATCGATCGTTTTTGGGAAAAGCATATTGTCAAATAGCGGCTAACTGCTCTATAGATAAGCTAACTTGTGCTTGCCAAGCAAGTTTTATCGCTGAACGCTAACGCGCTTAATAGCTACTATATCATCATCATGGCTATCATAGTTTATGCCTATAATAAATTTAATACTCTAGGATTTAAGCCTAAATCTTCACCAATCCTACTGTCGTCAGTTTAGAGAACTATCTAGCGCTATTCGCCACCTTTGCGTCTGCCATGATGCTTTTTCGCTTGCTAGATAGTTTGTGCCTCACATATAGGCTTAGCGTACTAAAGCTGTTATTATTCCTAATCTTATCTGCGCATACAAGGGACAATTTAGCCATGCCAAAAAATACGCCTTACTCGTTACCAAAAGACAGCAAAGCATGGCAACAAGCCGTCGATTCTGTCGCCGCGCTGCTACCTAGTGGCACTAACTTGACTGACTTTGATGCTTTGCAATCGCTACCCGTGTTTGCTTTGATTGTGGTGCTCCCCGCTCATGTGCCAGCGCTAGATATTCATAACTATGTACAATCTTGGGTTGATGAGCAGCCAAGCTGGCATTTGGTCACGGTAGCCGAGGATGCTGAGGCAAGCTTTATTGAAATTGATGTTGCTACGAGCGACTCAGCGGCTACTGACCATTCGCAGGCGAGCCAATCGGCCTTTGTCCCCGCACAAGTGTTCCGCTATCTGCTAGTCCCTGTGACTGATACCTTAATGCATCCGGCCAAGAAGGTGGCCGCGGCGCACATCATCGACGACCAGCTAACTACCCGTCTGCGTCATGATTTGGCTCAGCACTATATTGACAAGAAAAGCACTGATAATCTAAGCACTGACAATGCAGTCGACTCGCGTATGGATAGCGATAATTTAGTCGATTGTCATATTTTGTCTATCGGTCACATCCTACGCACGCATAAGCTAGCTTGTTTTGACATGGATTCTACTCTCATTGAGCAAGAAGTCATCGTTGAGCTGGCCAAAACCGCAGGCATCGGTGCAGAAGTCGAGGCGATTACTGAGGCCGCTATGCGCGGTGAGATTGATTTTGATGAATCTTTTGTTAGCCGAGTGGCATTGCTCGAAGGCATTCCAACGACGGTGCTCGATGAGATTTGTGCGCGTCTAACGATCTCTACCGGCGCTCATACCACGATCACTGCGCTAAAAGCTTTGGGCTATCATACGGTGCTCGTCTCAGGTGGTTTTACTTACTTTGCCGATTATATCGCTGAACAATTAGGCATCGATGAAGTGCATGCCAATTTTTTAGATATTGAAGAAGGCGAAGTCACGGGGCATATTCAACTGCCTATCGTCAATGGTGATAAAAAGGCGGCGATCGTCAAACATACCGCTGAGCGCTTAGGTATTGAGATGTCGCAAGTGGTCTGCGTGGGTGACGGCGCTAATGATTTACCGATGATGGCGCTTGCCGATTTAGGAGTCGCCTATAATGCCAAGCCTATTGTCCAAGCCCGCGCCGATGCGGCAGTCAATGTCACGGGACTAGAAGGCGTACTTTACGCGCTTGGCTATCCCGAATTAACGCAGGCCTCCCCAGTCCGTTAAGTATAAAATGCAATACATCCTCTGGTCGTCCGTTAGGCTCATCACGCTGGGCTAATATTATTGCCTTAGCTCAGTGTTATTAGCTTTTTGCTAGACCATAGTACCTCGGACGCTAGACGTTGCGTCTATAGACTGTATGATTACAGACCATAAAATCACAAACTTTCTCTAGCTGTTTAATTGTTATAAGGAATGTCAATAATGACATCACCCTCACCGCGGCCAGATGCGCCGTCCGTTCATCAGCCTAACACCTCTTCTCTTAGTAAGTCAGATCAATCTAAACAACTCATAGGTGTCTACATAAAAGGTATGGCAATGGGCGCGGCTGACATCGTACCAGGCGTTTCTGGTGGTACTATCGCTTTGATCGCGGGTATTTATCAGCGTCTTATTAATGCGCTTGGTAGTATTGGACCTAGCCTGTGGCAAGTGTTTCGTACTGATGGCGGCATAAAAGGCTTGCTTGCGATTTGGCGACAAGTCGATGCAACTTTTTTATTGTTTTTGCTATTAGGTATTGTTACCAGCTTTGCCACTTTAGCCGGGATGATTAAGTACTTACTGGATAATCAGCCGTTGCTAATCTGGTCATTTTTCTTTGGCTTAGTTGTCGCCACTGTAGTGATATTATTGAGCGAGATCAAGCGCTGGACAGCGGCGCGCGCAAGCTTATTTATCGCAGGGTTGCTCATTGCAGTCTTTATTAGCAGTTTACCAATATCCTCAGCCACTCCAAGTTTGCCCTATTTGTTTTTTGCTGGAGCGATTGCCATTTGTGCGATGATTTTGCCCGGTATTTCAGGCTCGTTTATCTTACTGCTCATGGGCGCTTATGATGCCGTATTAGAAGCGGTAGATACTTTTAATTTGTCGGTTATTTTTACCTTAATGGCAGGAATGTTGACCGGACTACTGCTTTTTACCCGTCTGCTAAAGTGGCTATTATCAAGATATTATCAAGCGACTTTGGCTTTGCTAACAGGCTTTATTGCTGGCTCCTTAGTCAAGGTTTGGCCGTGGAAAGTGGATGCGCTCGGTACGCTCAATAGCGATGCGATTCATAATGTCGCACCTTGGCACTACCCTACTGGCGCGCAGTGGCTGACAACTTTGGGGCTGATGATTCTAGGCGCAGTTCTAGTATCGCTACTGTCTTGGTGGGGACATCACAGTCAGCAAGCTCGCTCGAATTATGAGCCATGAGTAATGACTATAGTCAATCCACTATAAAATACATACAGTGCTACTGGTATAAATTTTCCTTTGCTGTGCGACTTCGTCACTCTAGAGGCAGCGCAAAACCCATCCCAGTAGCACGCCATAACAGCGGCACTTTCTTTATTTAGCACTCACTATAGTAAGGATAAATAGCCTAAAAAAAGAGACGTCAACTGTTGTCGCAACCCCGCTTTTCTCACTTTAGCTTTCGCCCTTTTGCTTTCATAATAGGTCATTGGAATTCACCTTATGAATAGCGAGATGAATGATGTTATCGACTGTATTTTCTATAGCCAGTGTTGAGAGCTTAAGTGTGACTGGCAATACGAGCGCTTTGTTGGGTTATGGTTTATTAGCCAGTCTCATAGCTGCAATTGTCCTCTCTTCGCAGCGCTGGCTGCTATGGTATGTACTAGGCGGCATCGCCTATTGGTTAGCTGTTGAAGTGATGCATAGTGGACTGATGCTTTGGACATCGCTCTCAGATTGGCATGGATATGTGGCGGCGATGGGGATCAGTTGGCTGCCCTTGTTTGCTTGGGTACTCTACCGCGCTCTACGCTATGAGGACGTCAGTCAAGCGATGGAGCAAGAGCGTGCACTCGCGGCAGCGCGTTATGTCGAGCACTCGCCTATTTATGATGATTACCAGCCGCGCTTTGAATAAAATGACCTGTGGTTATAAAAGCGCCTATTAATGGCGCTTTTTTATGGTTATTTCTACTTTATTGTTACACGATACTTAACGGTCTCTACGCAACTACTAATGAATTGCTTTGCACGCATAAGTTATCATTTAAATATATGCTTATAGTCATAATTACTATAGAGTACGCTTTATTTTACTGACCCTTAGGAGTCTTATTATGTTTACTGTTCCTGTTTTAGATATCAAGTCTGATCCATTAGATGTATTACTCGCGGTTGTCGGCTATCGCTTGTCCATGCTTGCTGATAGCGATAATGAAGAGTTTCAGCAGCTACTGGCTGACCGCCAAGTGGTGATAGAAATCGCTAGTGAAGAAGCAGACATTGCTCGTCATTTTAGTTTCGATAACGGTCAATTTGAGCAAAAAAGTGGCTCTGCTGAAAAAGCCGACCTGACCATCAAATTTAAAGACTCTATGACGGGTGTGAGACTACTCACCAAAGGTAGCTTGCCAGCCTTTATGACGGCGGTGCAAGAAGGTAAGCTTAGCATTGAGGGCGATTATAGCTTGATGATGTGGTTCAATAAGCTGGCCAAGCATATCGTACCTACTATTCCAGAAGAGTGTGAGCCTTATATCAATAAAGCTAAACCTTACGCTTATAAAGCTCAGCAGTTTGCGGAGCATTGGGTGGGCGTCGCTAAACATAAACTAGGCAAATAATTTTTGCCAAATAGTGACTGAGTTGTTTTGTCTCCTCGCGCTAAGTATTTTAATTAGGGTTACGGTATACTAGATGCCGTAACTTTTTTTATGACCTAAGGTTTGTATTTTGGTCTGACATTCTATATAAATTAAAGGATTAATGATGGCAGGATTACTTAGTATCTCAGAGCCTACTACGGTTAATGATAAAGCAGATGACACCAGCGGTTTTGTACCTTCCACCTTACATTCTGCTAAATCAGCTACTGCCCTAGCAACCGACGCCACCCAGAATCAGACTCACCTTAATGACCATAAGTACAGTCGTACAGAGATAGCAGAACTCTTTGATTTGCCGCTTATGGATTTATTGTTGCAAGCGCAGAGCGTTCATAGAGAGAACTTTACAGCTAATGAGGTGCAGATTAGCACGCTACTATCTATTAAGACTGGTAATTGCCCTGAGGATTGTGGTTACTGCTCACAGTCTGGCCATCACCGTGATAAGACGCAATTACAAGCCGAAAAACGCTTAGCAGTAGATAAAGTGCTTGCCGCTGCCAAACGCGCCAAAGCTAGCGGCTCATCAAGGTTTTGTATGGGAGCAGCTTGGAAGCATCCTAGCCATAAAGATATGCCTTATGTGATTGAGCTCATAAGGGAGGTCAAAGCGTTAGGTCTTGAGACTTGTATGACTTTAGGTATGCTCGATTCAGAACAGGCATTACAGTTGGCTGACGCTGGGCTTGATTATTATAATCATAACCTCGATACTTCTAGAAACTATTACGATCAGGTAGTTAGTACCCGCAGCTATGATGACAGGCTAGACACCATTAGCCACGTCCGTAATTCAGGTATTCATGTCTGTAGCGGCAATATCGTCGGTATGGGTGAAAGCCGTGACGATAGGATCGACTGGGTGCATGAGCTGTTAAAGATGCCAAAAGCGCCGGAATCTATCCCTGTCAATTTATTAGTGCCTATTAAAGGTACACCGCTCGGTGATAAGGTGTTAAGCGAGGGCGAGCTGCCCGTACTGGAGTGGATTCGTACGATTGCGGTAGCACGCATCTGCTGTCCAACTAGCTATGTGCGGCTCTCAGCGGGGCGTGAGAGTTTATCGGATGCCGAGCAAGCATTGGCATTTATGGCGGGCGCTAATTCATTTTTTTATGGCGACAAGCTGTTAACAACAGGTAACGCCAGCCAAGCCAATGACAATCGATTAATGCAAGAGCTGGGCTTAACTGCGCAGATAGCAGCGCCTAAAGCCCCAAAGGTCGTTGCTGTTTTTGATGCGGCGAGCGGTCAGCAGTCAGAAGTATTGCTCACTGAATAAGCCGATTTACTATTAGTAAAAACCCTTATAGAGCGTTATAAATAAGCGCATTAAAAATAAAGTGTAGAGAGTAAGTTATGGTCGATTATTTTAATTGGATTAAAGCGGCGCATATTATATCTATGGTTTGCTGGTTTGCCGCGATATTCTACTTACCGCGCTTGTTTGTTTATCATGCCATGAGTGATGATCTTGTTAGCCAAGAGCGCTTTATTGTAATGGAGCGCAAACTATACCGCGGCATCATGACCCCATCGATGATCGCCACTTGGATATTTGGCTTATGGATGGTGGGACTCGGCTGGGAGGTCTATAAGACCCAAGGCTGGTTACATGTTAAAATTGTGCTAGTCATTCTACTATCGGCCTATCACGGTGCTTGCGGCTTTTATCGCAAAAAGCTTGTCAACCAGCCGCAATATAAAAGCCATAAGTTTTGGCGCGGATTCAATGAAGTACCGGTACTCGGCTTAGTTATTATTGTCATCTTAGTGGTGGTCAAGCCGTTCTAATCAACATTTACCTGAAACTTAGCCTTTAAAAGTTGCTACCAATACGAGCAAAAAGCGTCCACAACTCATAAGCTTCGGACGCTTTTTTATGCTGATTCATTAAGAGTGGTTTAAGCTAGATGGTTGGGCGCATAATCTGATAGACATTGCTGAGATCATAGACCTTGTAACGCGCAGGCTCGCGGCGGTTTTCACCAGCATAGCTGAGCATCAAGGCTTGCCTAGCGGACTCATCAACCCAGCCAACAAATAGACCGCTGTGCTCGACGCCGTTATAGCCATGATTAATATAGTACAGCCAGTCGCCCGCTTGTATCTCGTTACTATTGGCGTACGGGCCTTGCCGATAAATACCTTTATGGACAGTATCGCGAGTCACCCCTGCTCGCTTAAACACTGCATCTAAGTAGTCCCAGCAGCCGCCTTGAATGATAGCGCGCTCATTGAGCGCCATAGTCCGTGCGGTACTGATGACCTCGCGCGCGGCCGTACTGCTTTGGCTCTCAGCTTGGCTCAATATTGGCAAATATTCGCTATCGACATTATCATAACTGCCGGATAAAAACGCAGGCAAAACTTGCGGCGGCTGATAAACCTTTTGCGGATACTGATAGCGATTACGGCTGTCACTACGAGTAGCATCAGCTCGCTGAATGATGGAGCGAGTACTGACTGTAGCAGTTGGTACTGCCGAATACGATGACGTATAACGGGCACTGTCCTGCGCTGACTTTTGCGCAATAAGCGCACTCATACTATCAGCGTGAGCTTGACCCATAGTCGCTATCCATAACGCTGCCGTTAAGCATGACGCACCAGCCAAGTATACATTTGAGCAAACCGAAAAACGCGACATGACCCACTCCCTGTCAAAATAGTCACTGCACTTGCAATAGTAAATATCTAATAGTAAATATCAAACCATAATGATCTGATACTGCTTAGTTAAAGCGAACTAGCTTTAGTTATAAACTATTTATATAGGAATCTGCAAGCATTATCGCCACAATATAACCGACAAAGGGTAATAAAAGCCAGATAATCGGCAATATGATCTATTAAGAGGGATGTGATAAAAAAGACAGGCTAACAAGGAAAGTACAGACGAGCTTTTTCTTATAGTCGTTTGTAATTATAGAGAAACACAGAAGGAATTAATTATGCAGTTGACCGCGAAAAAGTACAGCTTTAGTCTGAGCTATCCTGCATCTTAATATTGACGTGACGTTTGCTCAGCGCTTGACCTTGTAGTATCGCTTGCGCAGCTTTGGCTTCTTGTACATTATCGAAGCCGCTTATATGGTATTTACGGTTATCATTAGCATCTAAGATCTGGATTTGCTCACCAAATAAAGTGATTTTATCGCCCTCGTCTAGCTGAATAGACTCCCGCTTGCCTGAATACTCATGAACCAACTCACCTGCGCGCACCCATAATACGCCACTGCTGATGACGCCGCCGAGCTGTTTTTTGCGCTGCTGGCGCTGCCTATTAAAAAAGAAACTACCAATAATGAGCAGAGCAAGGGCACCGATAGAAAGGCGCTCAGACAATAAGCTCATCGCCATCGCTACCGCAACCGCGCCGATCAATAACGCTGAGCCAAACCAAAACAGCCCATTATCACCAGTAGGCGGCTGCCCTTGTAAGCTAATCTTCGCACCATCATCAGTCAGCTTGAGCATAGAGACGACCTGTCACAGAATAATAAAACAACCCGTAGCTAGAGGGTCACTAGCATGACCTTCTAGCTGGATACCTTACCAGCCTAACGCTGTTTTTTGTAGATCGACCAGCTCGCTGATTCCTTTTTCGGCTAGCGCCAACATATCATCAGCCTGCGCGCGGGTAAACGGCTTATCTTCAGCAGTACCTTGCAGCTCAATAAACTCACCTTTTTGCGTCATCACGACGTTTAGATCGGTATCACAATTAGAATCCTCTTCATAATTGAGATCCAGATAGGCTTGACCGTCTTTCATACCGACTGACACTGCCGCGACCAAACCAATGAGCGGATCCGCTTTAAGCTTTTTGGTTTTCTGCAAGCTCTCTAACGCATCGATTAGCGCGACTGCCGCACCGGTGACACTTGCGGTACGCGTACCACCATCTGCTTGCAACACATCACAATCAAGATAGATAGTGTTTTCGCCCAATTTGCTAAGATCGATCATCGCGCGCAGGCTACGACCGATTAGACGCTGAATTTCTTGCGTACGACCCGACTGCTTACCGCGCGCCGCTTCGCGCTGGTTACGGGTATTGGTCGCGCGTGGCAGCATACCATATTCGGCAGTCACCCAGCCTTTGCCTTTACCTTTTAGCCAGCGCGGTACACCGGATTCGACACTGGCGGTACAGAGCACTTTGGTATCGCCGAAGCTAACCAACACCGAGCCTTCAGCATGTTTGGTATAGTGACGCTCAAAGCTGATTGAACGAAGTTGGTCAAGCTCACGGTTATCATTACGCATATAGTATCCTAAGGTAGAGTTGGGACAAGGTGATAAAAAACCCTTATAAAATATAGAAGATATCCTAACGTGGCAGCGCGCTAATAGCAAGATTGGCGCAGTACCGTACGGCTCTATGAGCACTTTAGGTTCAATAAATGCTCAATAGCAGAAAATGCCGTCTATTCTAAACCTTCCATTTTACGTAGTTCTTTACGTAAGATTTTGCCGACGTTGGACTTTGGCAGCTCATCAACGAACTGTACATGGCGAGGACGTTTGTAGCCAGTCAATTGTTTTTTACCAAAATCGATAAGCTCTTGTTCAGTGACATTGCCTTTTTTCACCACAAAAATCTTTGGATCTTCGCCGCGCTCGTCATTTGGAACACCGATAGCTCCGACTTCTTTCACCGCAGCGTGCTCGCTCATCGCTTCTTCAATCTCGTTCGGATACACGTTAAAGCCTGAGACTAATATCATATCTTTTTTGCGATCAACGATTTTGATAAAGCCTTTTTCATCCATAATGCCGATGTCGCCGGTTTTTAGATAACCGTTTTTGGTAAAAGTTTCTGCGGTCTCATCAGGACGATTTTGATAGCCTATCATGACCTGTGGGCCTTTCACACAGATCTCGCCGCGCTCACCGATTGCCACCTCATTATCGTCATCATCGATAAGAATAATGTCGGTACTCGAGGCAGGAATACCAATTTTACCGGTGAATTTGGCAATCGTCATCGGATTGAAAGCGACTACTGGCGAGGTTTCAGACAGGCCATAGCCTTCTACAATAGGTAAGCCTGTAACTTTATGCCACTCTTTGGCAACGCTTGGCAGTACGGACATACCGCCGCCGATAGCCGCTTTTAGATTAGAGAAATCTAGTTTTGCAAACTCATCGTGATGCACAAGGCCATTGAATAAAGTGTTAACGGCGGGAATAAAGGAAGGCTTATATTTATCCATCTCTTTGATCAAACCATCGAGATCGCGCGGATTAGGAATCAGTAAGCCCGTATAGCCTTGATACATACCGTACATGCCGCAGACCATAAAGGAGAAGACATGATACAGCGGCAACGCGGTCAAAATCACATCATCGCTATTGGCATCATCATCAAAAGCACTATTCATCAGTACGCTAATCTGTAGCATATTGGCGACTAAGTTACCGTGCGATAGCATTGCGCCTTTGGCCACGCCAGTTGTACCGCCAGTATATTGCAGCAGCGCCACATCGCTTAGATTGAGATTAGGGCGCTGATATTTGCTAGCAGATACAGAATGTAGCGCTTGCTTAAATGAGGTGCTATTAGGCAAATTATAAGCAGGAATCATTTTTTTGATATGACGGGCGACTAAGTTAACGACTACGCCTTTGACCGCTCCGAGCATATCACCCAAGTTACAGACGATAACATGTTTAACCTGACCTTTATCCTCAGCTTCTTGATACGTCTTGGCGAAGTTCTCAACGATGAATAACGCTTTGGCGCCGCTGTCCTGCAGTTGATGCGATAGCTCACGACTAGTGTAAAGGGGGTTGACGTTGACTAAGATCATGCCAGCGCGAATGATCCCAAGAGCCACAATAGGATACTGCAAAATATTAGGCATCATCACGCCGACTTTATCGCCTTTTTTGAGACCAAGCGACTGTAAATAACTGGCGATCTGACGACTATAGAGATCGAGCTGCTTGTAGCTGATTGATGCGCCCATACAAATATAAGCGCTCTTTTTACCATAGCGGCGAAAATTGCGCTCAAAAACGTCAAGTAGCGAAGTATCGTCTTCTGGCATGTCAATAGTGGCGTTGATGTCATAACGCTCATAGGCATTGAGCCAAGGTCTATCACTCGGGATATTCGGTATCGTTGGAAATTCATTTTGGATGGCTGGCGATGAAGCCTTGTTATTGTTAGTCATAAATGGTCCTAAATGAGTCAATTTAAGGGGATATTTAGAATGTCATTATTAAAAAGCACTCTTTATTTAGTAAAATTACAGAACTCTAATGCTAACGACTATAGCATTTTTGCTAAAAATTCTCTATTGCTAAGCAAAACCCTGCGACACAAAAAAAGGTGGCACAAAAAAATAAGGCAACCCATGGCCGCCTTATTTTTATTTACTGATGTCAGATATTAATATCTACGGTTTTTAACCTGCCTTTAATAGCCGTTTATCACTCGCCAGCTAAACTTAGCTTAAGCGTTGTTCTTAGCTTCCATCTCACGCAGATCTTTATGCAGGATTTTACCGACGTTTGACTTTGGTAGCTCGTCGATGAACTCAACATAACGTGGGCGCTTATAGCCAGTAAGGTTGTCTTGACTATATTTCAACACCTCTTCTTTAGTTAGGCTATCGTCTTGACGCACAACAAAGATCTTTGGCACTTCACCGCTCTCGCCATTGTCGATACCGATGACGCCGCACTCAACGATTTTAGGATGACCTGACATTACCTCTTCGACTTCAGTCGGATAAACGTTGAAACCTGAGACTAAGATCATATTCTTTTTGCGATCCACAATCGTCACATAACCATCCTCACCCATGATACCGATATCACCGGTTAAGAAATAACCATCATCAGTCATTACCTCAGCCGTGGCCTCTTTACGCTGCCAATAGCCTTTCATCACCTGTGGGCCGCGTACGCCAATCTCACCGCGTTCACCCAACGCAACCTCATTACCTTCATCGTCGATAATGGCAATCTCGGTACCTGGCATAGGTACGCCGATAGTTCCAGTAAAGGTCGCACTATTAATCGGGTTCGCCGTTGATACTGGAGAAGTCTCCGACAGACCATAGCCTTGCAGGATAATATTGCCGGTCACTTGACGCCATTTTTCAGCGGTTGAGCTCAGTACTGCCATACCGCCGCCCATAGAGACGAGCAGCTTGCTATGATCCATAGCTTTGAATTTCTCATTGATGGCAAGCGCGTTAAATAAGGTATTGACCGCCGGGAAGAACGAAGGCGGATTGGCTTCATAAGCTTTCATCAAGCTATCTAAGTCACGTGGATTTGGCACTAATAGACCAATACAACCGCGATAAATGCCGAACATGCCGCAGACGGTAAAGGAGAAAATATGATACAGCGGCAAGGCGGTCATAATGACAGGCTGCTCGCCGCGCTTATCGAAATCATCGAAGGCGCTTCCCAAGAAAGTATTGCTTTGCACTAAGTTTGCGACTAAGTTTTTGTGCGTGAGCATAGCGCCTTTAGCAACCCCAGTCGTACCGCCCGTATATTGTAGAACGGCAACATCACTAAGGGTGATATCATCTGGACGCTTGTACTTTCGAGCTGGGCTCTTTTTCAGCATATTTTTGAAGCTGACGCTGTTACGAATATTGTATTCAGGGACCATTTTTTTGACATGACGTACGACCGTATTGACCATAAAGCCTTTTAGCGTACCCATCATATCGCCCATACCGGTTATAACGACATTATCGACGACATCACGGCCGATATCTTGGTAAGTTTTGGCGAAATTTTCGACCATAATAAGCGCTTTAGCGTTTGAATCTGTTAGCTGATGCTCAAGCTCTGAGGTGGTGTATAGAGGGTTGACATTGACTAAGGTGAGACCTGCGCGCAGCACACCGATGACCGAAACGGGGAGCTGTAAGATATTTGGCATCATGACCGCTACTTTGTCGCCTTTCGTCAGCCCTAACGAATGCAGATAAACAGCGACTTGTTTACTATATTCATCTACTTCTTGAAAGCTGATCGAAGAGCCCATGCAAATAAAAGCTGTTCTATTACTAAAGTCAGCGAAGCTTTTTTCAACGATGTCGATAAGCGAGCTATTTTCGGGCGGCATTTTGATATCATAAGTTAGCCCGAGCTCTTCATAAGTTTTTAACCAAACTGGGTTGTCATTACGGGTTGAGTTTACTTGATTTTCCATAATCTTCTTGCTCCTAATAAAATAGTAAAGGGTAAAATAATTGATTGGACACCCGCGTAACCCTTAACATACACACTTTGTACAGACTACTCAATATAAAAGAATGTTACTTGCGTGTGCAAACTGACTTGACGGTTACTATTTTTATCAAAAGTATTCGCTAGTAGTTAGATCAAGAATGCTGCATCAATAGTGATAGCGACAATAACACCAAACTAAAGTCTCTCTAATTATCCAGTCTTAAACTTGTTCACTAACGATAACGCTAGCGCTCAGCCGCCGCCCTTCTCTTAATTACTATTGTTTATTCTCTTGCAGGTTGTAGCGCCTCAGCAAGCTCGGTTAATTGGACAAAGCCGCGGCGCAGGCCATTAGCATCATCGACCGTCTGATAGCTCAGACTTTGATTGGCAAGCTGCGTGCTATCGCGGTACTGCCAGTCATTAATATAAGGACTTTGTTGTAGACGCTGCCCGAAGCTGGCCACTGCCACCGCAAACTGGGTATCGGGGTGCGCGCTCATTAAGGAGACTCTTTTACTCACCGTAGCAATCGGCATCTCAAGCAATTGCGAAGATGCTTGCGGAGTCGCTTTATAGCGAATTTTCAAAAAGCCTAGCTCTTTATTACTATTATTATTAGCAGCTAGCGTCTTCCCATTGTCAGTATAGCGACGCGGCGCGCTTGCGCCTTTCTCGCCTTTGGGCGTGATTTCAAATAAGGCAACTATGGCCTTGCCCGCTCCTAATTCGCCTGCGTCAACCTTATCATTACTGAAGTCTTGCTCAGCTAATATGCGATTCTCATAGCCTATCAAACGCCATTCCTCAACTTGCGTAGGATTAAACTCTAGCTGAATTTTGACGTCGCTTGCGACGGTGTTAAAGGTAGAATTTAATTCATCATCCAATACTTTTTTGGCCTCGCTTAAGCTATCGATATAGCTATAATTGCCATTGCCGTTATCCGCGATTTGCTCCATCATATAATCGTTAAGATTGCCGCGACCAAAGCCTAATGTTGATAAAGAGATACCGCGATCTCGATTGGCCTTAACTAGATCCATCATCTCATCGACATCGCTGATACCAACATTAAAATCGCCATCGGTCAGCATCAAGATACGATTGATACTGCCTTTCTTTAACGTTTGACTGGCTTGTTCATAAGCGAGTTTGAGCGCGTCCTCACCATTGGTACTGCCCGCCGCACTTAGACTATTGATTGCCGCTTGAATGGTGGCTGTCTTATCACCGCTCGTCGGCGCTAGTGCCACTCGCGTACTGCCTGAATAAGTGACAATACTGATCGTGTCGGTAGCGCGCAGCTGCTTAGCGAGTAAGTTTAAAGTCGCTTTAGCAAGCGTCAATTTATCGGAGGAATTCATAGAGCCTGACACATCCACCAAAAACACTAAATTGGCCGGCGGCGGCTGAGTGCTAGCGCTACGACTGTACTGAGCCGGATCGATAGCTTTGATGCCGACTTTTAGGATTTGATTGGCCTGATCGACCCTATCCCAAGGCGAATCGACAATCTCCGTCTCTACCACAAACGGCGCTTGCCCTAAGCGCTGGCTATTGGAGAAGTCATACGGGAAATAATTGATCATCTCCTCGACTCTGACCGCGTCGCTGGGCGGCAGCTGACCTTCGTTGAGATAGCGGCGCACATTGCTATAGCTGCCAGTATCAGTATCGATAGATAAGGTCGCTACTGGATTATCTATCGTACGATTGATAGGATTGGCAATGTTTTTTTGGTAGTTATCACCGGTTTGCTCTACCACTACTATAGGCGCAGGTCTAATAATAGCGGGTCCTGAGGAGACATCGTAGAGCACATCAGCGCGGCCCATAGATTGGTTTGTCGCTTGCGAGCTTGCGGCCTTTCGCCTGACTTGAGGTGCTGGCGCTGACACTACGACAGGAGCAGAATTCACTGAAGCTTCGCTGTCTATCACGCGGCTGCTATTGTCGCTAGTCGTCGCGACTCTTTGCTGCGAGCTACAAGCGCTTAAACTTAGAGCCGCTAAGATACTGACGATTAAAGTCCTCGTCGTGACAGTGTGCAAGCGTAAACCATTATAATGAGAGGGTGACATAAATAACATCCTTGTGATTGGGGATAAGCCTTTATTCATACTACTGAACTCATCTGACAAAAGCCATATAAAGCAGCGCTGTTTATAAAACAATAAGGCGTCATGTCCTGTCGTCTAATCGCTTATAGTGCTTTTTAATTACTACAAATTCCTTTACGATAGCACTAACGAATTTTTATACCTTATACCTTACATCATTACAATATAGCTATTTTTATAACCAATAACCGCATTCTATAACGCTAGTTTTAAGCGGTACTCTAAAACATCATCTCAAAATAATCTTTTTGCAAAAGCGAACCTTAATTTATGTCTGATATTATCGATAACGATCCTACCCTCTTAGCGACTGAGGCGATGGACAGCCGCTCTGTGGCAGAATTCACCGAACAAGCCTATCTCAACTATGCCATGTACGTCATCATGGATCGCGCGCTACCCAATATCGCCGACGGCCTCAAACCCGTGCAGCGCCGTATCGTCTATGCCATGAGCGAGCTGGGGCTGAAATCTAGCGCCAAACCCAAAAAGTCAGCACGTACCGTCGGTGACGTACTCGGTAAATACCATCCGCACGGCGATAGCGCTTGTTATGAGGCTATGGTACTGATGGCGCAGCCGTTTAGCTATCGCTATCCACTGATCACGGGTCAAGGTAACTGGGGTAGTCCCGACGATCCCAAGTCCTTTGCCGCGATGCGTTATACCGAAGCCAAGATGTCCGCTTATGCCAATACTTTGCTCGCCGAGCTGGGACAAGGTACGGTTGATTGGCAAGATAATTTCGATGGCTCTATGCAAGAGCCTGTGACTTTGCCCGCGCGTCTGCCTAATATTTTACTCAATGGCACCACAGGTATCGCCGTAGGTATGGCAACGGATATTCCGCCGCACAACCTTAATGAAGTCGTACGCGCCGCCATTCGTCTGCTAAAAAATCCTGAGCTGTCCGTTAAACAGCTCACCCAATCGATACCTGCACCTGATCTGCCAACGAATGCTGAGATCATCACTAGTAAAAAAGACTTGCAAGCGATGTACGAGAGCGGACGCGGTAGCTATAAAATGCGCGCCACTTTCTATATCGATCCTAAAGAAAAAAACCTCGTCATCATTGATGCACTCCCTTATCAAGTCTCAGGTAATAAAATTCAAGAGCAAATCGCACGGTTAATGACGGATAAAAAACTACCTTGGGTGGTCGATATCCACGACGAGTCTGATCACGAAAACCCTTGCCGTATTGTACTTGAGCTGAAATCAACGCGCGTTGATGTGCAGCGCGTGATGAGTCATCTGTTTGCTAGCACCGACCTTGAGAGCAATTACCGCGTCAATATGAATATGATTGGCCTTAACGGTAAACCGCAAGTCAAAAACCTGAAAGAAATCTTGGAAGAATGGCTAGTCAGCCGCCGCTCAGTAGTAACCCGCCGCGTACAGTTCCGCCTCGATAAAATCGATAAGCGTTTGCATATCTTGGCAGGTTTACTGATTGCTTATCTGCATATCGATGAAGTCATTCGCATCATTCGCGAAGAAGACGATCCTAAAGCGACGCTCATGCAGGACTACGACCTCACTGATATTCAGGCCAATGCTATCTTGGACATACGTCTGCGGCAATTGGCAAAATTAGAGGAGATCGAACTACGTAGTGAGCAAGATGAGCTAGCGCGCGAGCGTGCTACTTTACAAGAGTATCTGGATAATCCTGAGAGTTTAACCGCGCTTATTATTGATGAACTTACCGCTGATATGAAGGAACACGGCAACGAGCGTATGTCGCCACTGGCAGAACGTGAAGAAGCGCAGGCATTGAAAGAGTCAGATCTTATCCCTAGCGAACCGATTACCGCAATACTATCAAAAGCGGGCTGGATACGCGCTGCCAAAGGCCACGAAGTCGATGCTCAAGGTATGAGCTATCGCTCTGGTGATAGCTATCAAGCGTATGTCCGCGGTAAGTCCAATGAAAAAATCTACGTGCTCGATAGCACCGGACGTAGCTATAGTATCGACGCGCACAATCTGGCTTCGGCGCGCGGTCAAGGCGATCCATTGACTAGCGTGCTAAAACCACCAGCAGGTGCCAGCTTTGAGCAGCTACTCACCGGTAGCGATGATCAACGCATTATCCTTGCCAGCTCGCAAGGTTATGGCTTTATTAATACCCTTGGTAATCTCGATAGCAATCAAAAAGCGGGTAAGAAAATCATCAATCTTGCTACTGATAGCAAACTGCTACCCGTCGCCCGTATTGATAATAATGCAGGAGCTAGTAGCGATGATAGCGAAGCGGTAACAGCCACCCCTGATCATGTCGCTGTGGTGACTAATGCCGGTTATTTATTACTCTTTGCGTTGGAGGATCTGCCAGAGCAAGCACGCGGCAAGGGTAATAAAATGATCACGCTAAAAGGCGATGAAGAGGTGTTAGCGCTTACGCCATTGAGTTTGCAGGACAGTTTAATCATTACCGCTGGCAAACGTCATGTGACATTGAAGCCGATGGACTTGGTCAATTATAAGGGAACGCGTGGTAATCGCGGTGGTCAGTTACCAAGAGGCTTTCAGAATGTGAGTTCGGTTGAGGTTGGTTGATTTTGGTTTGATTATTTGAGCTTGAGTAAGCTGGGTTAAAAACCTAGCTTACAATTACTCATTCATTTAGTAACTCATTTAAAATTTGATTATATGGACGCAATCTCAATCATACCCATAATTATTTCAGTAATGAGTGTTTTCATCACTCTACTCATGTATATAAATACAAAAGAGGCTGTTAAAAATACTAAAAGGACTCTTGAGCAGTCACAAGATAAATATCTTTACGAATTAAGACTCAACGCTCTGAAAGCTACTAAAGAAGTAGAAATGATTTGGCAGTCTGCTATTAGTGATGTTTATCATGAGAAAGAACGTATCAAGAAGTTTGAAGGAGAACTCAATGCAACTATTAAAAAAATGTTTGATGATTATGAGTTAGGACTGTTAAAACCAAGTCTCGAAAACATCAGTAACATGAGGAATAAGCTATCAGAAGAATTTGATTCTATAACAGAAGGTGAAGCAAAATTGGCAATAAGAAAGATGGAAATAGTAAAAATCAGCTTAAGACAAACCCAGGAAGAATCTGTAAGAAAATTTGAATTGCTTTACAATAAATTGAAAGAAAATTAGCGGTAGGCTGTGCTTTTAACCCAGCTTACCCTTAAAAGCTAAAATCACCATGCTACTTTAATGCCTTTTTCACGCAACGCTTTCTTATACAAGATAATAGTCGGAATTAGGTCTATCAATATACCAAATCCAAACATCAAACATATACTTAAAAGCGTTGGCGTAAAGATACCTAGCTTATACAATATAAACATCGTGCCATAATAGCCAAAATTGACCCAAAGTGACTGAAAGAACATATAGTTTGTTTTACCCAAGCCGTATAAGGTAGCATCCAAGATACTATTATTAAATACAAATACAAAATAAAATACTGTCTGTACTCCAACAATATAAATCACCGCTTTTATATCCTGAACATTCATAACGTTCGTAAGAAAGCTATGCCAAAAAGGAATGGTAATACACCATATAGCGACAAATATTAGCCCTAGTGAGAAATAGCCTTTTGTGTTTTTGGCAATATTATTTACATCTGCCCCAACGTCTCTTTTTACTAACTCGGACAATGCTAAGGCAGGTAGTAACAACCAGCCCCAAATAAAGCTATTAGCTACCCAATAATTACCTTGCTCCTCAACCATGTTAATCATTTTTATGATCATGACTAT